>JACJNV010000111.1 GCA_014695175.1 Microcoleus sp. FACHB-DQ6
CTGGTTTGATTTATCCCTCGGCTGGTACTGTGAGAGTGTGCGATCGCACTCCTTTTCGTCGGGAAGCAGATTTTCTGCAAAGAATCACCTTAGTGATGGGGCAGAAACAGCAGTTAATTTGGGATTTACCAGTGCTTGACTCTCTGCGAATCAATGCCGCTGTCTACGGCATCCCCGATACAGATTATCGGCGGCGAGTCGGAGAATTGACAGAGATGCTGTCACTAGAAGGCAAGTTAAATCAGGCAGTACGAAAGCTTTCTTTAGGCGAACGCATGAAAGCTGAATTGATGGCGGCGCTGCTGCACCAGCCGGAAGTATTATTTTTAGATGAACCGACTTTAGGTTTGGATATAAACGCACAGTTTAGCGTCAGGCAATTTCTGCGAGAATATAACGAGCGCTATCAAGCAACGGTGCTGTTGACGAGCCATTACATGGCGGACATTACTGCTTTGTGCAAGCGCGTTTTGTTAATCCATGAAGGGCAATTAGTTTATGATGGCAGTTTAGACGGGTTGCTCGACAGGTTTGCACCTTATCGGGAAGTTCAGGTAAAATTAGCTAAGCCGCTGGCAAAAGATAGTGCTTTTGCTTACGGGGAGGTAGAATCTATTGAGGGACAATCGGTGCGTTTTTTAGTGAAAAGGGAAGAGCTGACGGTGAGCGTGGCGAAGATTTTGGCGGAGTTAGAAGTGATAGATTTGACTGTTACTGACCCGCCCATTGAAGAGGTAATCGGTCGCGTTTTCCGCACGGGAAAAGTGTAATGTTTTTGGCTGGGTTCATTCTCCATAACAGGCAAGATATCTGTTTTACTAAAGTTTCAAGGTTTTTGGGAACGGGCAAGATGCCCGTTGCTAACACTGAAAAATTGAACAGGCAAGATGCCTGTTCCACTAGAGTTTCAATGTTGTGTGGAACGGGCATCTTGCCCGTTGCTAACACCGAAAAATTAAATCTAAAAATGATATGACAAAATCCCTCAAAATTGCTAAAACTTTGTTATTTACCTACTACGCTTATATGCTCGAATACCGGGCCGAATTGTTTTTATGGGCCCTGTCGGGAGCTTTGCCATTTATCTTGATGGGTGTTTGGACGCAGGCGGCCGAGACTGGTCAATTTGGGCTGAATTCCATCGACTTTGCCCGTTATTTTTTAGCCACTTTCATTGTCAGGCAAGTAAATGTAGTTTGGGTAATTTGGGAGTTTGAAAAGGAAGTAGTGCAAGGCAAGCTATCTAATAGATTGTTGCAGCCTCTCGATCCCGTATGGCACCACTTCGTATCTCACGTTTCCGAAAGGTTTGCAAGGCTGCCCTTTGTATTCGGATTAGTGCTGCTATTTTTTGCAATTTACCCGCAGTCTTTTTGGCTGCCGAGTTTGGGCAGGTTTTTGCTATTTTTGTTGGTTATCGTCTTGACTTTTTGTTTGCGGTTTCTGATACAGTATACTTTTGCGCTGTTTGCTTTTTGGCTGGAAAGGGCAAGTGCGATCGAGCAATTCTGGTCTTTAATTTACCTGTTTTTATCGGGAATTACCGCGCCGTTAGAAGTGTTTCCCGCACCCGTGCGCGAAGTAGTTTTGTGGACCCCTTTTCCTTATTTGATTCATTTTCCCGCTTCAATCTTGATCGGATTGCCCGTAGATGTAGGCCGCAGTTTGTTGGTAATGTTGGGTTGGAGTGCGGTGTTTTTTGTGTGGAATCGCTGGCTTTGGCGACAGGGCTTGAAGCAGTATTCGAGCATGGGAGCTTAAATAATAATTAAAAATTAGAAAACTGTAAGGTGCGTCACAGTAAAAATGTTAATCGTTTTGTCAAAAACACTTAGCTGATGCACCATTCTTAACTGTGAAGAAAATCTAAAATCTAAAATCTAAAATCTAAAATCCACTGACGCACCTACTTAAGTCGATCGCACACATCATGCCATGCAAAAATGCAATCGAAAGTATTCGACAATTGCATAAACATCCATTTTTTGTATATATAAGTACAAAAGTTTACAATAAAGTCTTATATTAATAAACCCAACGACTGATAAACGGGATAAAAGAGATTCTAATGACAGCCAAAAAAAACCTCATTGTAATCGGCAATGGCATGGTAGGTCACAAGTTCCTAGAGTTAATGGTCAGCTCGGATGCTGCCAAACACTGGAATTTAATTACTTTTTGTGAAGAACCGCGCGTTGCTTACGATCGCGTAAACCTCAGCGGATTTTTCTCTGGCAAAACAGCGGGAGATTTATCTTTAGTTGCACCGGGATTTTATCACACAAATGACATCAAGCTTCACATCGGCGACAAAGCAGTCGCCATCAATCGGGAACACAAAATAGTCTCTTCAGCCAACGGTTTAAAAGTTCCCTACGACAAAATTGTTCTCGCGACTGGTTCTTATCCATTTGTGCCATCAATTAAAGGCAAAGACGCTACAGGAACTTTTGTTTACCGGACAATTGACGACCTGGAAAGGATGTCAGATTACGCTAAAAATTGCAAAACTGGTGTAGTAATTGGCGGCGGCTTGTTAGGTCTAGAATGTGCAAACGCGCTCCAAAATATGGGCTTAAAAACTCACGTTGTTGAGTTTGCATCGCGGCTGATGCCCGTGCAAGTTGACGAGATGGGCGGTGCAATTCTCCGCAGCAAAATAGAAGAGTTGGGGGTTTCGGTTCACACCAGCAAATCTACCACAGAAATTGTCAGCGAAGATGGCAAAGTTACTAA
>JACJNV010000112.1 GCA_014695175.1 Microcoleus sp. FACHB-DQ6
AACTCAAAGCCGCCTGTACTTCCTCAAACAATTCTTGCCAATTTTCCGGCTGACTTTGGCGGAAAAGCCTCGCAGTTGGATACCAAGGATTATCTTCACGATCCAGCAGCCAACGCCAGTCAGGAGCAAAAGAAAGCAGCACCCAAACCGGTTTTCCTAAAGCACCGGCTAAGTGCGCCACAGCCGTATCGACACTAATCACTAAATCCAGTTGAGATATAGCCGAAGCGGTATCAGCAAAGTCGTTCAAATGCGGAGTTAAATCCGGCACTAAGTGTTGATTCAACAAAGTGCGATCGCTCTCGGACAAGTTTTTTTGTAAACTATAAAAAGCTATTCCCGGAACATCCAAAAATCGAATAAAATCGCTCAACCTGCAAGAACGCTGATTGTCTTTCCGGCGCTGCGGACTCCCCGCCCAAACAATCCCTACCTTCAATTTGGCATCAGAAGAAAGCGCAAATTTGCACTCAGCAGGCGGAGCTAAATAAGGAACATTTGCTGGTATTGTTTCCAGAGTTGTCCCCACCATTCGCGGCAAACTCATCAGAGGTGCGTGAACGTCAAATTCTGGCAAACCTTCCAGACTAACTGATAAATATTCAATACCAGGAACTGTCGCAAACAACCGCATCAGTTCTGGATAGCAAGCCACCATAACTTTAGCCCCTCGGCTCCGAAGAATTGGGGCGTAGCGAATAAACTGAATAGAATCGCCAAAGCCTTGCTCGACGTGGAGTAAAATAGTTTTCCCCTGCAAATCCGAACCATCCCAAATCGGCTGTTTAAATTGCCTGGGCGATAGTTGCGGAGTGCGCCACCGCCACTCGTATTCAGCAAAACCCCGCTGAAAATCTCCGAACAATAGCAAAGTTAAACCTAATTCCAGGTGTGCGATGGCATTGTCTGGCTGCAATTCCAACGCTCGACTGTGACAAGAAAAAGCCTCTTGAAACTCTCCTAAATCGACCAAAGCGTGTCCGAGATTGTTAATAGCCTCCACGAAGTCTGGCTTTAACTTTAATGCTTGTCGGTAGTGTGGTATTGCTGCTTTTGCATTGCCTTGTTCGTGGAAGAAGGCTCCTACATTGTTGTGAGCTTCGGGATTGTTTGGTTCTAGTTTTACAGCTTGTTGGTAGCAGTTGAAAGCTTCGGCTAATTTACCTTGCTGCTGCAAAACTGTTCCCAAGCCCATCAGGGAATATGTCAAATTGGGATTTATTTTTAAAGCGTCGAGGTAATAAGCTATCGCCTCGTTTAATTGATTTTTTTGTTTAAATAAATGTCCTAAGTTGTGCGCTGTTTCGTGCAGGTTGGGGTGGAGTCGCAGCGCTGTTTGGTAATATAAAATAGCAGCGTCTATTTCACCTAATTGCTGTTTAATCCAGCCCAAATTATTGTAGGCGATTGGGGAATTTGGTTGGATTTTGATTACTTGTTCGTAACTGGCGATCGCCCTTTGATACTCCCCTACATCCAGTAAAAGATTAGCCTTATTTAAATGTGCTTCTACAAAATCGCGGTTTTGGGCGATCGCCTGTTCGTAAAAGTCGATCGCTTCGGCAATTTTTCCCTGCTGTCTCGCCGCAATTCCCAACAAACACAGCACGTTTGCTGATTCCGGCTGTACTTCTATTATTTGTCGGTACAAATTCTCAGCTTCTAACAAACGGCCCGCTTGGTGATGTTCCCAAGCTAATTTCAAAGAGTCTTCGGCACCCAGTTTGCAGGCAGATTTCCGCGATTTTTTTTGAGAAGCCATAGTTGTCTTTGTTGTTTGGGAGTTCGCTAACTGGTAATTGCCAAATTGTTCTAACTTGTTAACTCTTCCTTCATTCTTTCCCCTTCCTTCTTCCCCCTTCCTTCTTCCTTCTTCCGACGGACATCGGACTGACATCCGTTACATCCTCAGAAAGCGAATCCGTTGCCGAAATTCCGACGGACATCGGACTGACATCCGTTACATCCCGTACATTGCTCGTTGCCGAACTTCCCCTTCTACCCCAACAAACAAGCTGCGGGAAAAATCAGATATTCTAAGAAAAACAACTTCCAGATAAACTGATAAAATGCAGCAAGTTCTATTTTATCGTCCAAATCAACTTTCGCGCTCCAAAACCACATCAAACCCAAAGCCGCCAAATGAGAAACTGTCAGAAACACTAAATTAACATTAGACAATACGATCGCTCCCGCCAAACTCGCGCCCAAATAACAAACCGTCAACACCCAGCGAGATAAATTAAAGACGGCCGGCTTGCCCAGCTCAATCGTAAACGTAGTAATATTATATTGCTTGTCCCCTTCCATATCGGGGATATCTTTAAAAATGGCGATCGCAAACGTAAACACCACAACAAAAACCGTCAGCACCCAAACTTCCGCAGGAATCCGAAAAGACACACTCTCCAAACTCCAGCCAGAAAAAGCGCTTTTCGCCCTTCCCAAACCCAACACCCAATTAAAGTGCAAAAATAACCCTAAATTTACGATCGCGCCCCGCACCGTAAAAATGCACAGCGCCGCCCAAAAAGGAAACCGTTTCAGCCGAATTGGGGGTAGAGAATAAGCAGTCCCGATCGCCAAACTAACGCCAACGGTAGCCAGCAAAAACGGCCCTTGTAAAACAGCAGTCAAAATTGCTATAATTCCCGTTGCAATTACAATTAATTCCCCGGTTTTCCGAGAAAATACTCCCGAGGCTATCGGCAAATACGGCTTATTTATTTTATCAATTTCAACATCTTCTAACTGGTTCAATCCCACAATATAAATATTGCCGCAAATGCAAGCCAGCCACGCAAAAGCTAGGGGCCCAAATACAGGATTCACAAACAGCCCCGCGCTTTGGGCGATCGCGTACAAAGCCAATACACTCAAGCTAGTGCCCACAATTGTGTGCGGCCGAGAAAACTCCCAAAATGCCCTCACCCAGCTTTGCGGAACCGAGCCATTTTTATCAACCCAAGACTTCCCAATCGAATCATTGCCCATAAATCTAAAATGCCCCCCAAATAATTTTTGACTCGTTAATTTTTACTCATTTGACTCGTTTCCTGGCTTTGCCCCTTGATGACAATTCTAAGACTGAAGCCCATAATAATTTTCGCTTTTAGTCGAGTCTCGATCCCCCTAAATCCCCCTTAATAAGGGGGACTTTGAGAAAAATCTTGTCCCCCCCTTATTAAGGGGGGTTAGGGGGGATCGAGACCTCGATCCAAACCAGAGACACGGTTGGTTTAACTTTAAATTATCACCAATGGACTTGGCCTGATAACCAGTTAAATAATTAATTTATGTATCCCTGCCAAAATCCGTGTCGTCTTTTTACCCGATCGCGAAGTCTAATGGAGTCAAATGGCCTTCCTTCAACTTTATTTTACAGCACAAATCATCCCAAAACGAATCAGCCCGCTCTGATATCCACGGCTCATCAATCCGAGAGCAAGTGCTGCTTGAATAGTCGTCCAACCGCTCGTGAGCAAACCCCAAATCGCGCTCGGAGTCAAAGCAGAATCGATCACCACATCCCAAAAAGGAGCAACAGCTTTTGACCAATCAGCGGTGCGAATACTTGTCAAAGGCAAACTGCGGACAATTTCCTCGTATTCCGGCAAAGAAATTACATAAGGCAAAGCATAAACCCGGTAAATTTCTGCCAACTCCTTTCTCTCTTCATCAGTTAATTCTCCCGCCGTTTCTCCCACCGGGCGGTGACACCAAGTTGCCAAAATCAAAGTTCCTCCGGGCTTGAGTACGCGGCAGCATTCCTGCAAAAACTTAATTTTGTCGGGCATATGTTCGCCACTTTCGAGCGACCAAACCAAGTCGAATGACTCGTCAGGGAAAGGCATATTTAAAGCATCGGCGACCAAAAAATTCACATTGCTTTCTAGCCCAGCAATTTTAGCGCGTTCGGTCGCTCTGTTGGCCTGTACCGGACTCAGAGTAATCCCGGTAGCTGTAACGACGCTAGCGCCCGTTTTATTATGTTCGGGCGATCTGCTAAAATCACGATCGCTCCTGCCATCCAACTTTAAATTATTTTGAGCGATCGAACTAAACTTTTCGGTCAAATACAGTGTGCTGCCGCCGATCCCGCAACCGACATCGAGAATGCGGTAAGATTCACACAGTGCCTTGTCTGACGGTACTCCAGCCCAAGCCAGCAGTTCTTCTATCAAATCTATCTGAGCCTGTCGGCGCTCTTTTTTCAAATTGCCATCCGGGCCGTAGTAACCGTGGTGCATATGTTCGCCCCACACCTGCTCCCACAAACCGCTAGAAGCGTCGTAAAGTTGCTGAATTTGCTGGTAAAGTGTTGATGTCATCGCCGAATCGCAAGTTATTAAAGGAATTCTACCGTTATTTTCCCGCTGTTGTCATAGAATTTGGCGATTGAGTTCGATCGGTCTCCGGCATTCGCCAGACAGAGATGTCCTGATTTCAAGCCCGATGATCGATTTGTGGCATCTCTCTCAAACCTCAAATCTAAAATCGATTTGTGGCTTCCCTCTCAAACCTCAAATCTAAAATCGATTTGTGGCTTCCCTCTCAAATCTAAAATCTAAAATCTCAAATCTAAAATCGAATGACTGTCTCGCGAACCATTGCTTTGGGCTTTCTCGCTGTCATCCTCGCAGGTGCTCTATTACTGATGATGCCCTTTTCCACAATTGATGGAACTTGGAGCGATCCAATAACAGCACTGTTTACCTCTACTTCCTCTGTCTGCGTCACGGGCTTGTCGGTTGTTGATGTCGGAAAATATTACTCTTTTTGGGGACAACTGTGCCTAGTTTTACTGGTGCAAATAGGAGGCTTGGGCTACATGACAGCCACGACTTTCTTGCTGCTGTTATTGGGCCGCCGCTTTGGCTTGAAAGACAAAGTTGCCCTGCAACAATCTCTCGACAAATCAGGGCTAGCCGGCGTAGTACAACTCGTGCAGTCAATTCTAGCAACAACGCTTTTGTTTGAATTAACAGGAGTGTTTTTGCTGATGACGGTTTTCGTCCCCCAATACGGATTTAAACAAGGTGTGTGGTCTGCTATATTTCACAGCGTTAATTCCTTTAACAACGCGGGTTTTAGCATCTACTCAGACAATTTGATCGGCTACATCAGTTCGCCTATGGTTAACTTCACAGTCAGCGGTTTAATCATATTTGGGGGAATCGGCTATCAAGTAATTATGGAAATGTACCTGTGGCTGCGCGATCGCTTCAACAAAAGCCCGATCTGCACAGTTTTTTCCCTGAACTTCAAAGTTGTTACCACTACAACGGCTGTCCTTTTAATTTTAGGAACGCTAGCCTTTTTGGTGCTGGAATACGACAACCCAGACACTTTCGGCTCTCTAACTTTTCCTCAAAAGCTGATGGCAGCTTGGTTTCAATCTGTTACTCCCCGCACGGCGGGGTTCAATACAATTAGCATTGGCCAAATGACCGAAGCCTCGCTATTTCTGACTATCGCGCTGATGTTTATCGGCGCCAGTCCTGGCAGCACCGGCGGCGGAATCAAAACCACAACTTTTAGGATATTGTTTTGCTGTACCACAGCAGTTGTCGAAGGCCAGGAAGATGTGGAGTGCTATCAGCGTCAGATCCCGCCACCAATGATTCTGAAAACCATTAGCGTAGTCTTCGGTTCCCTGTTGGTCGCGTTCACATCTGCAATTTTAATCGAGCTGACCAATCCCCAAGTAGAATTTATCGCAGCGCTGTATGAAGCAGTTTCAGCTTTTGGCACGGTCGGTCTTTCCACTGGGATTACACCCACGCTTTCACCGATCGGTAAGTTGATTTTGATTGCTACAATGTACATAGGTCGGGTTGGGGTGCTGCTGCTGATAAGTGCTGGATTCGGCGACCCAAAACCCAGGTCTTTTAAGTATGCTGAGGAAAGTTTGTTAGTGGGATAAAAAAATCCTGCCTCGTTGCTGATAATCTAAACAATGGGTGACAACCCAAATCAACTTTTACTACTTACCCAAAAATCAAAAGGAGGCGGCGCTGTCTCTGCTAAAATTTAAACAGCAAGACGCTCAGCGCTGGATATTCAGTGAACCTGTCATCTTTAAATTTTTTTCGGACTTTGCGCGCCGACAACAAGCAGTTTGCAGTTATTGGTTTGGGACGCTTCGGCAAAGCTGTGTGTTCGACTCTGCACGGCTTGGGTTACGAAGTCTTGGGAG
Organism: Microcoleus sp. FACHB-DQ6; assembly: GCA_014695175.1. GTDB lineage: Bacteria > Cyanobacteriota > Cyanobacteriia > Cyanobacteriales > Microcoleaceae > Microcoleus. The sequence goes on from JACJNV010000112.1 coordinate 6,200, forward strand.
TTGACACCGATGAAAAAAAAGTAACTCAAGCTTTGACCGAGCGCATTGCTGCTCACGTTGTGCAGTTAGATTCTACTGAGCCTAGCGCTCTTGGGGAAGCCGGTATATTTGAATTTGAAACAGTGATTGTTGCGATCGGCAATTACCTAGCAGAAAGCATTACCACCACCCTTAATCTTAAGGAAGGGGGGGTAAGTCACGTAATTGCCAAAGCTTCTTCGGAAACTCACTTAAAACTGTTGAAAAAAGTCGGCGCCGATCATGTAGTTTTTCCCGAACGAGAAATGGGCTGCTCTGTGGCCCGCCTTCTTACAAAACCCAGCATTTTAGAACGCTTTGACCTCGACCCAGATCACAGCATCGTTGAGTTGCTCGTTCCTGACAAGTTTGACGGTAAAACCATCTCCGAATTGGAGCTCCGGCGCAAGTATGGTTTGAACTTGCTAGCAGTCGGGCGCACCGACAAGTTCGAGATTAATCCGGAGCCAAGCGAACGCTTGAGAAAGGGCGACGCGATGGTAGTAATTGGTTCTAATAAAGATATCAGTCGCTTGCCAATTTAACAGCGCGCCATTTTACCCACATACAGCAACACTCCTGGACTCAGAAACCCGGTTTTTTGTTGTCCGAGTGTCTAAGTCCTAAGCAATTATTGCGGGATGTGTGAAAATTTCAGACCCTCACAAACCCGGTTTATCTAAGATAAACCGGGTTTCTCTGTCGCTCTTTATGTTCTAATTTTTAAGTGAAATATGTAAATTGAAATTCACCAATGCTGAGGGTTGTTCCGTCTTTGCGACCCCCTCGGAGAACCTAGCCAGACAAATCGCGAAAAATTTTAACAAAGTAGCAGCACCCGATCGCGCTCCCGCAAATCATAGGAGCGCTAGCCCTGAAAATTCAGCCGAGGTTCAAGATTTTTTGCACGTAAGCTTTGCCGAAGACCACCACCGCCAAGACTAGAGCGAGTTCAACAGGCCAAGGACACACCGCCAGCAACCAAATTAACGAACACACTCCAATAATTGCAGCTATGGGAGCCGGAATTCCGTCTAGCGTTCTATTGTCAGTCCCGGCAGTCACCCACCCAGCAATCAAGCAGACCGTCAACGGAATCAAGCAACTTGTGATCATGATTTTTACCCCATCAATTTTTTTTACATATGGCATCCGAGCATATTGTTACAATACATCAAAAATTTGGAAATGCCCCATGAATTGTGATAAAATGTAAGATTACATACTTAATTAAGTATATAGCGAAATTAAACTCAGCTATATAACAGTATGTAAACAGGCCTGACTTAGCCACGCTTAGGGCATTTGGATACTTTACAATCGTTTACATAATTGCGTTTTACAGCGCCTACCTACTTACGCTGGAATCATAATAGTTGGTAATTTTTAGCTTCCGCTATCTCCGAAGGCAGAATTAGGTTGGCATCAGGTAGAATTTAGGGATTTTTATTTCTACATAAGTGCTTTGGCTTTCTACCTTGAGATGAATTGCGATGCGCCCATCTCTGCAAGTTATACTCAGGATTGCAGTCAGTTACTGTAGAGCGTGAATCAATGCTGGGCAAATTTTTTCGCAAGCCAGAATTAGAAAACAGCGATCGCGTCCCCCCGGGTCAATACCTCGCCAACGGGTTTCCCGTGCTGACCTACGGCGATACACCCTCCGTCAGTATTGAGAGTTGGGAATTTAAAGTCTGGGGATTGGCCAAACCAAAAACCTTCACTTGGTCGGACTTCCAGGCGATGCCCCAAAGTAACTTTACTGCGGATTTTCACTGCGTCACCCGGTGGTCAAAACTCGACGTGCAGTGGACGGGAGTCAAAGTCACAGATTTTATGAACTACATAGAAGTCGATCCGAAAGCTCTGCACGTCCTGGAACACTGCTACGGAGGCTACACTACTAACATTGCGATCGCCGACTTCCTCCGAGAAGAAAACTTTTTCGCCCACACCGTCTTCGGCGAACCTCTATCCGCAGACCACGGCGGCCCAATGCGGCTCGTAGTTCCCCACTTGTACGCTTGGAAAAGCGCTAAATGGATTAACGGCCTGGAGTTTACAGAAACCGAACAACTCGGTTTTTGGGAACGCAACGGCTACCATCGGCGGGGCGAACCTTGGGCCGAGGAACGCTACAGCGGTTTGTTTTGATGTGGGCGATCGGGAGCAAGGACTGGGCCACAGCTTCTCTATAGAATCTTTGTTGAGGGGCAATCCGCTCTTTTAGCGCTTCAGTCTGTGGAAATTGCATCTCCTCGATCGCCTCTTGGGGATATCTCACGCCACGGGCTCTATTGAATTCAACCAAAATACGTAGACCCAACGATCGCATTTTGTAGGTAATTTACCCGATAGATAAACTACTTTAACTCCCTATACAAGTCCCAAAAAACAAATATTCCCAGTTTCGGGTTAATAGAAACCTCCTTTAACTATCAGTACACACGAATATTACCGTATTTATACTTAAGTGTTGGCTGTTGATGATTTAGACTTCAGAATATAATAAAAAAATAGCAGAAGCCCGCTCTAAATCACTTGGGCTTACCCGCGCTCCCATGCCCGCACCTGCAAGGTTTCAAGCCACAATTTTTATAATTATTGGGTGTGTATTTTTAGGAAGCGATCGCCCGCGAGCCGAGGCGAGAGACAGAATTTGTGAAGGTTATGTAAAGGCTTGATAAAGAATGTGTCAAACTTTACCTAAAGTGCCCCAAATACAAACAAAGTATCGCATAATGAAATTATTAAGACTCTCGCACAAAAGGAACAGGTTATGAATACCAAACTCTTATCCGCCTTAACAGCTACCGCAGCCGCCACAGCTCTGTTTGGCGCAGCAGTTCCTGCTCAAGCCTTCTCCTTTGGTACCACCGGCATCCAATTCGGCCAAGATACAACTATCAAGTTTAACTTCAAAGAATCTCACGGTATGTACCAATCCTCTTTGGGAATATACAGTGTGGACAACTCGGTGCCCTCTCTAGTTAAGACCCTGTTTTCGGAAACGAAATCCTCAGACAACCAGTGGGAAAATGAATGGAAAGGAACTCTGGGCAATACTGTCTTGGGTGGCTCGGAAGTATTCACATTCCTGGCAAATAAAATTTATACTTTGGGACTCGACAGCGGCTGGGGTGGCAGTGTCTACTCGACCTCAAGCTTGAACAGCGGCAGCCAGCAAGCGGTGTTTGGCGGACACTCGCAACTGTGGAGCGCGCTCGACAAAGAATCAACTTCCACATTCCAAGCAGCCGGACAATTCACAAACGGATTGGGTTCTCTGTTTAACGGAGGCACGCTAATTGGCTTGGACGATCGCGGTAACAGCAACGACTCAGACTTCCAAGACTTCACAGTGAGCGCAGAAGCAGTTCCAGAACCCATGACAATGACTGGTTTGGCTCTCGGTTTGGGTGGCTTGGTTGCAGCCCGCCGCCGCCGCGCTAGCAAGACGACTTCATGATATTTTTCAACCCGAACAATCTGCTGAATTAGGTTTGACAAAATAAAATTATATTAGGAGGCGCGCTAATGAGAAATAGGCTCGCCTTTTGCTTGATTTGAAAAGTCAGAAGGGAGAAGTCATATCAATTCTGGTTGCACTCCTGATGACTGTTGACTGTTGACTGTTGACTGTTGACGGGCGGGTCGCCAAACTGAATAATGGTTGAGTGTTGGATATTGACTCGATTTTACGCCCGACGATGAAGCGCGGATTTGATATCAGGGTGAAGTTCGGGAACGCGCAGTGTACGGGATTTAACGGATGGGTGTTGAGGGAAGAAGTCAAGCGTGAAGAAGTCAAGCGTTAAGCAAGAGGATTTTTCCCACTCTCCCACTCTCCCACTCTCTCCCTCTCCCAACTAAAAATTCAAAACTCACTCACGGTAAAGTGTTCGATCGTACAAAGTCACCGATACCGGTTGCAGAATTTGGCGTTGCATAATAGCGGGATGATTTTGATTGTTTTGTGGGATGGGCCCATGAGCCCGAAGGCCTGTATTTTCACAGCAGGCGGGACGCCTAACCCCTACTCCCCACAATAATCATCCTCAAATTGTGCAACGCCAAGAATTTTAATGTCTGCCCGGACGCACGCTACTTTAATCGCCACCCCACGGTTTTTGTCCGTCGCACCTGTGCTTGTTCCCGCAGCTTCCAATAGGGGACAATAAGATGCAAAGAACCTTGGTTAATGCCTGAAGTCTCAACTTTTGGAGTTGTTTGGGACAAAACACCTTCGACTTCGGAAATAGCTTTAACCAAGGTTTCAATGGCTCAGGAAGGTTTGTATCGTAGGCTAAAATTAAACGCAGGTTGGTTCGCCTGTGTGGAATGGTTGTTAGTACCCGCACTGAATTGGTAAATACGATCGCCTTCGGCACGATAACTCGCTCTCCCCGATCGCTAATAATTTGAGTTGAACGCCGCAAAATCTTTTCAACAGTACCTTGAAAGCCTTCTACAATCATCCGATCGCCTACTTGAAACGGTTCGTGCAACAGCAACAATATTTCCGCTAAAAAGTATTTGAAGATTTCTTGGAACGCGAAACTAATCGCTACTGAACCAAGTCCTAACCAACTGATGATATCTGCAGGCCGCCAAGCTGGGAACGCAATCACGCAGGCGCTCAAACTGCCAGCAGCCCAAGTGATATCAAATCCGTTAGCATCGGAATAGTAAATTCGAGTTCACTGTTGACTGTTGACTGTTGACGCCGTGAACAGTCAACAGTCAACCGTCAACATCATTCCGGTGGAACCGGAAATGATATGAGAGTGTCAAATAATTCCAGAACGCCACGCTAACACAAAAGATTGAGCTCGATCGGCCGACAGGAATGTTTGACTCTCACTGTGGGGGTGACTCCATCGACTCGTTCGCTAATCATTAAAACACAATCAAAATTTAAGATTAGCAGCGCCGACCCCGATCGAGTAAAATCACAGCACTTGCCCGTCGATGACTTAATCTGCTAAAACTAACAAAGTTTGATGATTTCTGAGAAATAACATACATGGTTGCTACATCCGTCAAGATTAAACACGAAGTCAAAGACTTGTCCCTCGCCCCCCTGGGAAAGCAACGCATCGAGTGGGCCGGCCGGGAAATGCCCGTTTTGCGGCAAATTCAAGAACGCTTCGCTAAAGAAAAGCCTTTCGCTGGCATTCGCTTGGCTGCTTGCTGCCACGTAACCACAGAAACCGCTCATTTGGCGATCGCCATCAAACTCGGCGGTGGCGACGCCGTACTGATCGCCAGCAACCCCTTGAGCACTCAAGATGACGTAGCGGCTTGCTTAGTTGAAGACTACGGCATTTCCGTCTTCGCCCTCAAAGGAGAAGACGCGGCTACCTACGAACGTCACGTCTACACAGCCTTAGACCACCGCCCCAATATTATCATCGACGACGGCAGCGACGTGGTAGCCGCACTGATCCAGCACCGCCCGGACCAAATTTCCGACTTAATTGGAACTACCGAAGAAACTACCACAGGCATCGTGCGCCTGCGGGCAATGTTGAAAGACGGTGTGCTGACTTTCCCCGCAATGAACGTCAACGACGCCGACACCAAGCACTTCTTTGACAACCGCTACGGCACCGGTCAATCTACCCTAGACGGCATTATCCGCGCTACCAATATTTTGTTAGCCGGTAAAAATATTGTGGTTGCAGGTTACGGTTGGTGCGGCAAAGGCACGGCACTGCGCGCCCGCGGTATGGGTGCTAACGTAATTGTCACCGAAATCGATCCGATTCGGGCGATCGAAGCAGTGATGGACGGTTTCCGCGTCATGCCGATGGACGAAGCAGCAACAGTCGGAGATATATTCATTACCGTTACCGGCAACAAACACGTCATTCGTGCCGAACATTTCGAGACAATGAAAGACGGCGCAATTGTTTGCAATTCCGGTCACTTCGACATTGAAATTGACCTCAAATCCCTCGGCGCAAAAAGCACCGACGTGAAAACGGTCCGGTCTTTCACTCAAGAATATCACCTCAATAATGGCAAGTCGATTATTGTGTTGGGCGAAGGCCGTTTGATCAACTTGGCAGCAGCCGAAGGACACCCCAGCGCCGTGATGGATATGAGCTTTGCAAACCAAGCTTTAGCCTGCGAATATCTGGTTACGAACAAAGGCAAACTAGAGCCTGGTATTCACTCAATCCCCGTGGAAGTTGACAAAGAAATTGCCCGTCTCAAATTGGAAGCAATGGGTATTCACATTGATACCTTGACGGCAGAACAAATTGAGTACACAAACTCTTGGACTTCGGGCACTTAATCATCGTTTATCGTTTCCACGCTGTGCCGGGGAATGAATACAAGGAGGCTCTGCCTCCCTCATGGGGAGTCGAGGCAGAGCCTCTAGATATGCGTTCCCAGGCAGAGTCTAGGAACGAGCGATGACTAATGACTAATGACTACTGACTTCTTGTTACCAAATTATTAAATCAAAATGGTTGAATGGATAACTAACACTATGCAATCGATGGGCTATTTCGGAATTGGCCTGTTGATGTTTTTAGAAAATCTTTTCCCGCCCATACCCTCAGAATTAATTATGCCGCTGGCAGGATTCACGGCATCAAAGGGTGATGATATGCAGTTAGCGCCGGCGATCGCAGCAGGAGTAATCGGTACAATTCTGGGCGCGCTTCCCTGGTACTATGCGGGTAAATTATTGAGCGAAGAACGCTTGAGGAATTTAGCCGACAAATACGGTAAGTGGATTACAGTATCGGGCGCCGATATTGACAAAGCAAATAGATGGTTTAACAGACACGGCAACAAAGCCGTGTTTTTGTGTCGCCTCGTACCGGGAGTTCGCACCCTGATTTCCCTGCCCGCTGGCATCAACAATATGCCTTTAATTCCTTTTTTACTATACTCAACAGGCGGCACTCTTTTATGGGTAAGTTTCCTGACTTTTGCCGGATATAAACTAGGGGAAAATTATACACTTGTAGACGATTATCTGGGCCCTGTTTCCAAAATAGTTGTGGTGATTATTGTCATTTGGTTTATATTGTGGGTTGTCAAAAAGAATATGCAGAAGGAAAAATATCGCAAATAAATGCAAATTTTGTGAAAATAATCTGCGTTTATTTGCGTTCATCGGCGGCTACAATCACCATTTTGACGCCGCCCAAAAACGGATACAACTTTCCGACAGGAGTCGTGACGGGTTCAAAATTTTAGACTAAGGTTCAACCTCCCAGATTCATCTGTGGAGTAAATCTAAAATCTTAAATCTTAAATCTTAAATCCACTGACTTGTTTCCAGCATCTTCCCAAGCGTAGCGCTGAAAGATAGAGAGGCATATTTGATAGAAACTTCTGCTATCTTTGCTACTTTTTTAAAGTTACTTTTAAATTTACGATCGCCCAAAAGTCAAAGTGACGGCCAGCCGATCGCCCAAAAATCCAACTTAAATTTATACAAATATTTAAGATTGGTTGAGGTTTAGGCAGATAATCGTGGCAAAATAGGGAACATTGCTATCCGCGCTGTTAAGATATGTACGAAAAGATTGTAGCCCCGACAACTGGTTCTAAAATTACTTTCAAAGACGGTTTGCCGATCGTCCCCAATGACCCGATTATTCCCTTCATTCGCGGCGACGGTACCGGCGTTGACTTGTGGCCAGCATCCCAGAAAGTCATGGATGCTGCGGTAGAAAAGGCTTACGGTGGCGATCGAAAAATCAACTGGTTTAAAATCTATGTAGGCGACGAAGCCTGCGATGTCTACGGTACTTACCAATATCTGCCCCAGGATTCCTTAAACGCCATCAAAGAATACGGAGTCGCCATCAAAGGGCCACTGACAACCCCAGTCGGGGGCGGCATTCGATCGCTAAACGTAGCTTTGCGGCAAATCTTCGACCTTTACGCCTGCGTGCGACCCTGCAAATACTATGCTGGAACACCATCGCTACACAAAACTCCTGAACTCCTAGATGTAATTATTTACCGGGAAAATACAGAAGATATTTACCTCGGAATTGAATGGGCAAAAGGCAGCGAAATCGGCAAAAAATTGATTGAATTCCTCAATAATGAGTTAATTCCAGCAACACCAGAACATGGCAAAAAACAAATTCGCCTCGATTCGGGAATCGGAATTAAACCCATTAGCAAAACAGGTTCTCAGCGTTTAGTACGGCGCGCCATTACCCACGCTTTACGGTTGCCAAAAGATAAGCAGCAAGTGACTTTGGTGCACAAAGGCAACATCATGAAATATACTGAAGGAGCTTTCCGAGATTGGGGTTATGAATTAGCAACCACCGAATTTCGCGCTCAGTGCGTAACGGAAAGAGAGTCTTGGATTCTGAGCAACAAAGAAAAAAATCCAGACATTAGCTTTGAAGATAATGCTCGCCAAATAGACCCGGGATACGATGCTTTGACCCCAGAAAAACAAGCCAAAATTCGTCAAGAAGTAGCCGACGTTCTGTTTGGAATTTGGGAGAGTCACGGCAGCGGTCAGTGGAAAGAAAAAATCATGGTCAACGACCGAATTGCTGACAGTATTTTCCAACAAATTCAAACCAGACCGGCCGAGTATTCGATTTTGGCGACAATGAATCTGAACGGGGATTATTTATCCGATGCAGCCGCCGCCATTGTGGGTGGATTGGGTATGGGCCCTGGTGCGAATATTGGTGATGAATGTGCAGTTTTTGAGGCGACTCACGGCACTGCACCGAAACACGCTGGTTTGGATAAAGTCAATCCCGGTTCCCTGATTTTGTCCGGGGTGATGATGTTAGAATACATGGGATGGCAGGAAGCAGCAGACTTGATTAAGAAGGGTTTGGGAGCGGCAATTTCTAATGGTGAAGTTACTTACGATTTGGCGAGGTTGATGGAGCCGCCGGTGCCTGAGTTGAAGTGTTCGGAGTTTGCTGAGGCGATTATTAAGCATTTCGCGGATTGAGTTTGAGGGCTTTTTTTGAACGGGCTAGAAGCCCGTTCCACAACCAGTAAACTTGCTTTGTGGGCCGTTGCTCCTAGCCCGCCCGCTGTTTATTAAGAATCGGCTAGAAGCCCGTTCCACAAAAGTCAACTTGCTTGTAGGGTGGGCTTCTAGCCCGCCCGCTGTTTATTAAGAATCGGCTAGAAGCCCGTTCCACAAAAGTCAACTTGCTTGTGGGGTGTCCCGCCCTCCCGAAAATACAATTTAGATGGGGGGTTTATAATGATGGAACAGCCATTCCGCGCTCAACTGCGGGACGCTTCTGCAAGGTTTCTACCCAACGTTTGAGGTGGGGATGATTGTCGAGGCTTAATCCTTGAAATTCGTAAATAGCAACCCAGGGATAGGTAGCAATGTCGGCGATCGAATAGTCGCCGCAGATGTATTCATATTTTGCTAGTTGAGTGTCTAATACTCCGTAGAGGCGCAAGGTTTCTTTTTCGTAGCGCCCAATCGCATAGGGAATTTGTTCGGGTGCAAAGCGTTTGAAGTGGTTTAGCTGACCAAACATCGGGCCGACGCTGGCCATTTGAAACATCAGCCACTCTATAACTTGAAAGTATTTTTGTTTGTCTGTGGGAAGAAATTTGCCGCTTTTTTCGGCAAGATAGATTAGAATAGCGCCGGACTCGAAGACGGTGATGCCGTTATCTTGATCGACTATCGCCGGAATTTTGCTGTTGGGGTTGATTGCGATGAACTCTGGGCTAAATTGGTCATTTTTTGTGATGTCGATGACGTGCACGTTGTAGGGTAAACCTATTTCTTCGAGCATGATCGAGACTTTGCGACCGTTCGGTGTGGTAAAAGTGTAGAGGTCAATCATAGTTGTGATGTTAAGTTGAAAGTTGGCAAGGCAGGAAATAACCCAATATATTATCACAATTTGGACGAGAATTGCGGATTTTCGCTTTCTTGTGTTAAAATTATATTCTAATAATATAAAAATAACGATCGCTCGAAATGGACATTATTGAAATTCTCAAAGACGATTATCAAAGATTTCCCGATAATCAGACTTACAGCATCTATGCAAAAGATGTTTATTTTGAAGATCCGGTGAATCGATTTACAGGAGTCGATCGCTACCGCAAAATGATCGGGTTTATGGGGACTTTTTTTCAGGATGTAAATCTCGATTTGCACGGGATTTCGCAGTCGGGAGATACTATAGAAACTCGGTGGACTCTGAGCTGGACTGCACCGTTACCTTGGAAACCGAAAATGGCGATCGCCGGTAGGAGCGAACTGAAAGTCAACAGTGACGGTTTAATTGTTTCTCACATCGATTACTGGGACTGTTCGCGGTTGGATGTTCTCAAACAGCTTGTATTTCCTCTGAAAACTAATGTTTGAGAATTTTTGTTAGGTTTTTTAGCAATAAACAATAGTGTTTCAAGAGCGAGATCCCTTTTTTAACCGCAGATGTTAGCAGATAAACACAGATGAACGCTGATGGATTTTTATTTGTTGCAATTGATATCTGAGATAAATAATTTTAACTTATCTTGACATTGCAGCAATTTCCTGGAGCACCGGAAATGTGCTGGGTTCAGCGGTGGGCGATCGCCCCAATTAATTCCCCCAGCAAATTAATTTTTGTTACATAACGTTACAATGTAAGAGTAAACTACTTTCAGGCGAGCTAAACAATCAATGCGCTTAATATTAATGACCGGAAAAGGCGGCGTCGGCAAAACCTCTGTAGCCGCTGCGACTGGGCTGCGCTGTGCCGAATTGGGATACAAAACCCTAGTGCTGAGTACAGATCCCGCTCACTCCTTAGCCGACAGCTTTGACATGGAACTCGGACACGATTCGCGGCTGGTGAAACCGAATTTGTGGGGAGCAGAATTAGACGCCCTCAGGGAATTAGAAGGCAATTGGGGAGCAGTTAAGCGCTACATTACTCAAGTCTTGCGAGCGCAGGGGCTCGAAGGGGTGCAAGCTGAAGAATTAGCCATCTTGCCAGGAATGGATGAAATCTTCGGTTTAGTGCGAATGAAGCGGCATTACGACGAAGGCGAATTTGATGTTTTAATTATCGATTCTGCTCCGACTGGCACAGCATTGAGACTGCTAAGTTTGCCGGAAGTTGGCGGCTGGTACATGAGAAAATTTTACAAGCCCCTGCAAGGCATATCAGCCGCCCTTCGACCTTTAGTTGAACCTATTTTTAGACCAATTGCGGGTTTTTCTTTACCAGACAAAGAGGTGATGGATGCACCTTACGAATTTTACGAACAAATCGAAGCTTTGGAAAAGGTTTTAACTGACAATACTGTCACTTCGGTAAGGTTAGTTACCAATCCTGAAAAAATGGTAATTAAAGAGTCTCTGCGCGCTCATGCCTATTTGAGTTTGTACAATGTAGCCACTGATTTAGTAGTAGCTAACCGAATTATTCCCGCAGAAGTAACTGACCCATTTTTTAAACGGTGGAAAGAAAGCCAAGAGCAGTACCGTCAGGAAATTCACTCAGATTTCATGCCGCTGCCAGTTAAGGAAGTGCCACTTTATTCTGAAGAAATGTGCGGTTTGGCAGCTTTGGAACGGTTGAAAGAAACGCTTTACAAAGACGAAGACCCCAGTCAAGTTTATTACAAAGAAAATACGATTAAGATCGTGCAGGAAAACAATCAATATAGTCTTGAACTGTATTTGCCCGGAATTGCTAAAGATCAAATTCAGTTGAGCAAAACGGGAGATGAGTTGAATGTTCGGATTGGGAATCACCGCCGTAATTTGGTGTTGCCCCAAGCTTTAGCGGCGCTGCAACCTTCAGGGGCGAAGATGGAGGATGATTATTTGAAGATTAAGTTTGCTTAATTAGGGCTAAAGTCCTCACTACGAACCTTGTGGGATTTTTTAGTGAGGACTTCTATTCTTTCTTTTGTTTTTAGTATTTGTCGTTTTATGACAGCAAGAGATATCAATTTTAACTCCGAAAGAATCGGAGATACCAAACTAGAGGTTACGGATATAGACATATAGCGGTTTAAGTTCGGTTATCGGTATCCCGTTAAAAATGGATGATGATTCAGTATGGCGCAGCGATCGGCTGAAATTGCATATCATTAAAATCAAATAATAGGACAACGTTGGTTAATCCTTCCGCTGTTATCTCTGCCGCATAGAGGTTGCCTTCAGCCGCCCAGACTAGCCGTTTGCCATCCAGGTCTGCCCACTCCCATTGGGGATAACTAATCGTGGCATTAGTAGCCCGATTAATTAGTGAATGTTCATCCCAATAACAGCCTTTCCCCTCTGGGTGATCGATCTCGTCATGGGCGATTTTGCGGAGTATCCAGCCGTTGCCGATCGATTTTTCAAAGATATGTTGGGCTTTCCATTTGTCCAGCAGTATCCAGCCGTTGCCGATCGCTTTTTCAAAGATATGTGGGGCTTTCCATTTGTCCAACTGTACGCGATCGACCAGTTGCCAACCATCGCGTAAAAGTCGAGGGTAATAGACGCCGAGACACTCGTTGTTGCCATAATTGCAGGTTGGGGCGTAGGTGGTGTCGCGACGGACTGTCGAAGTATCTCGCAATATCTGGTGGCCGTAGTAGCCGTCGTTGAGCCAGTAGGTGGCTCGGCTCGTCCACAGACCACCCCCATTCCAACAATCCCCCTTGGGGAAGATGGCGATCGCTTTGAGGTATGGTGCTTGTGAAATCGCAGTCCAGGCACCACAGGCCTCCGATTGCCAGCGACCATTCATCGCGAAGTAAATCAGATATTTGCCGTCGGGTGAGAGGTCACTCCGGCGTTCGTAGATGCGTCCCTTTAACCATTGTCCCAGTTGGAATCGATCGCATTGTCGATCCCATAGCATTGTCGCAACCTGCTTCGACGGGCCGCGTCGAATGATTAGTCCGACGGGAGCTTGACTGGCAAGCAGAATATGAATGCGAGCAGGGAATATTTTCATTTTCATTAATGCTCGATGCCCGAATGCAGATTTGTACAGTTTTAATCAGCGATGAAAGAACTCCTCAGGCAGCGGTGGAATATCGGATATATCGATATCTTCATCGCTCATTGCCTTGATTCTAGCTTAAGCGGTTCTTGAGGTATTAAGTAGAAGGAAGAAGGAAGAATGCTTATATAGCTCCCTGACTAAAATCCTACTCTGCTTCAATGACTATTCATTCTCTCTTAAAGCCATAACTTTTTCTCCCTCTTCTTTTCCCTCCTCTGTGCCCTCTGCGGTTTGTTCAATCTTTCCTGCATTCAGCTCAGTTTTTTTCTGCTGGCGTTCCGAGGCAGCTTTTTGCAGCATTTTCAACCTTTCTGGGTCAGCATTCGATCGCCAAAACAACTTATGATCCTTAATTTTAAGGCAGTTTTCCTCTAAACACTTAACCCACTCCCGATGTTTCTTAACTGCGCCACTATCGATAATCCCTAACTTTTCTTCTTGGCGGGTGAGTTTCGCAAACTTTTCGTAATAGGGATAACTAGCAGTAACAAAAGCGTCTTTTCTAACTAAAATTTGCGGATTGTACACATCAGAATAGTCTTGATAGCTGACAGAAAGATCGCGCAAATGTATGTGCATAGAAGTGTGAAGTGCTGGATGCGGGTTAGTGTCAAAATCGGGATAAAATAAATAGGAAATCTGAGGTTTGCGAGCGTAAAATTTGATGATTGTCGCGCCGTCAAGCCTACCAATTGTGCGGTTAGCGCAGCCTTCGTAGAGTCGCAACAAAGGGTCAAGTCCTTCTAATGCAGAGACGTGCACTGAAAGGGAACCATGCTGTTTGTAGCCGATCGCACTATCTTCGCAGCAATCAGCCACAATATCAGGTTTGCTCAGACTGTATAGCATTAAATCTGCCAAAGTACACGCTTTTTGATAATTGTCAAACAAACCTTTGATGTCGTTGCGGATTTGAGCCGGGAGTTGGCGCATCGAAGGTCGATCGCCCAAACCGTTGAGAGCGAGATATACCAGCAAATCTTGGCGGCGCTTGTCGGCGATTGTCTCCCAATCATCCGCATCCGTTGCTTGCAAAATGACCCTCCAAGCGCGATTAAAACTGTGAAATTCCTCCTTAATCGCCGATTCTTCCGCTAATTCGCCTTTAACCGGAAGGCGGCCTCGATCGCTCACAAAAGCCATCAAAGGAGCGAGCATTTCCGCATAATCCTCAAACCGCTTAACTTGCGATCGCACTCTGGGAGTCGATAAGTGCGATCGAAACCGAGAAGCGCGAAAACCTTCACCCTCGGTAGCATCCCGAAACACAAAATAAATCCCCAAAGCAACGGGAATTGCATCCACACTCAAAACTTGGTCGATATAAATTTTCAACTCTTCCTGTTCGTAATACTTCTGAAAAGTATTCCGAGAAGTAATCACCCCATCCCCATAAGCAATTTGACCTTGTTGGCGATCGTCAATCAAAACCTGAGCTGCTACCACTAATAGTTTTTTAGTCAATCCCCAAGCATTCAGCAAAGCTTCTCGTCGTTCCGCCAAAGATTCAATAACATTAATCACATAACCAATATTCACAATATCAGCACAAATTCGCGGAGTATCCGGCTGATAGTATGGGTCCCAACCAGAAATAGCATAACCCTCTTGTCCAATATATTTAACATCCCCGCCGTAACCGCAACCGTAATCAAAAAAAGTCGCCCCGTCCCTCACTAAATCAGCTTCTAAAGCCAGACGCAGGGGTTTAGAAAGCGAATTGCGTACCATTGCAGCTTTGTGCCGCTCGATCTTAGGAATTGATACCTCGCTATTCTCCTGTTTCAAACGCTCGACAACAGTATGATCTTGGATTTCTACACCGCAATATCCCAAATATTTGAGCCAACCCTCGCGAGTGCCGATAACGCTAGTATTGTCAAGTAGCCCCCACTTTTCCTCGCAGCGAGTCAGCCGCGCAAACTTTTCGTAATTGGGATAATCCGCAGCTACAAAAGTTTCCTTACGGTGCAAAACAGGGGGATTTTCGCTGTTGCTGTAATCAAAATATTTAACTTCCCCTGTTGCTAGATTAATCTGGATGCTGGTTTGCAAAGCAGGATGAGCATCTGTATCGAAATCCGGGTAAAAAAGATAAGATATTTTAGGTTGATGGAGTGAAACTTTAACTAAAGTTGCTTCATCAATATTTTCGAGAGTGCGTCTGGCACAATTTTCGTAGATTCCGAGGACAGGGTTGAGTGTCTGCAAAGCTGAAACGTGAACGTAAAAAGCCGTCGGTAATTTTTTTCCCACCTTGCTTTCCCGACAGCAGCGAGCCACTTTTGCTAGGAGATTGTCAACACATAAATTAGTTATTTCATCGAGCGGGGACGGCACAGCATTTACAGCAGAATCTTGCTCAGACATATCCTCATTTTCATACACTAAAACTTCGCGAGCAAAACTCATCAAAGGCGTTAGCAGTTTTTCATCATTTTCTAATGAATCGCTATCTAAAATAGTGTTTGTACTGGTATCGTAATTCATAGCTAAATTAATTATTTTTTTTAATTAACCGCAGAGAACGCAGAGGACAGGGAGTGAAGAAACCAACAAAATTTTCCTAGAATTTCTATATGTAGGATGCACACTCCATACCGTACCGCTTTATTTCTTAGTCTTTTAGAGAGGAACTTCGTTTTGGTAATGGCGATTTTAATCGCCGACTAATATCGACTACGAGCGAGTAAGATATTAACCAAACATTCGAGTTTCCACAAATTCTTGAACACGGGCTAAATGACTGGACAAACTCACTAATATGTTCTCAACCCTCTCCATCTTTGACAATTCCACCCCTGGTGGTTCAGATTGAAAGCCTCGCGCTTGATGCTCCAATTGTGCGGCCAAATCCGACATCAGAGCAACTCCCACATTAGCCGAAGTTCCCTTGAGACGGTGTGCTTGATATTCCACAGCTTGCCAATCTTTAGCTTCTACAGCTATTTTGGCAGCAGCCATATCAGCTTGGGCGTCTGCCACAAAAGCTTGCAAAAGCCGCTCTGGCAATTTAATATTAACTCGTCCCAGTTGCTCCAATCTGCTCTTGTCGAACAGTCCGTCGTAGTCTCTATGTTCCCAAGTTTGAAATGCGATCGCCCTTGGTGCCGATCCAGCCACAACCTGCGCTTTTTCCACAACTTCTGTATAATTTGTTGCTAATTGAGATTTATTTTCCGAATTAATACTTTTAACTCCATACTTATTTTCACCCTGAACATTTAGGGCTTCATACTTTTTCAGGGCCGCCGCCAAAGCATCTAAATCTACAGGTTTGCTGAGATAATCATCCATGCCCGCCGCCAGACACTTTTCTCGTTCCCCCGGCATAGCATGAGCAGTTAAAGCCATCACAAAAGTATGCCGATCGCTTCCTTCGATTTGCCTCAACTTCTGCGCCGTTTTGTAACCATCAAGTACCGGCATTTGACAGTCCATCAGCACTAAATCATAGCTTTTTTTTGCCAGCAAATCCAGCGCTTCTTGACCGTTGACCACGCAGTCAGCCTGATAGCCTAAAACTGCCAACTGTTCGACAAGAACTTGTTGATTGATCGGGTGGTCTTCCGCCACCAAAATTCTCAGCGATGACGGCGAATCGGAAGTAACATATTGAGAATTAACTGGTGGCAACTTGCAAGTATTAGCAGCCTCCACTCTCCCAAAATCTCCCGTTCCCTTCACCGGCGCCAGCATTGCCTCAAGCAGGTGGCTTGGCCGCACCGGCTCGATCAAATATCTGTTAAAGCCCTGACGGCAAAGCGATTCAGCCTTCGGCTGTTCCCGCAAAGCAGTCATGGCGATTAACGAACCAACTATAGAGGTCGATCGCACTTTCCTAGCAAATTCCTCCGCATCCAACTCCGGCATTTGCAAGTCCACAAGCACCACATCCCAGCTTTTTCCCCCCTCTCCCGAATTCTGAGAAATCCCGCCCTGGGCATTGTTCAACCAACTCAAAGCCTCAGCAGCAGTTTCTGCCTCGTCGCAGCGCGCACCCCAACTTTGAGCGAGCGATCGCACCGCTGCCCTCCTCAAAGCGCTTCCAGAGACTACTAACAGCTTCTTGCCCGCAACTTCAGGATCGTGAGGCTCAACTGGCAACTGTTTTTCCAAAGGTACAGTAAACCAAAAAGTCGAACCGCTGCCTAGCAAACTGCGAACTCCAATCTCGCCGGACATCATCTCCACTAACTGCTTGCAAATAGCCAACCCCAAACCCGTCCCGCCGTAAGGCCTAGTAGGAGAATCGTCTACCTGAGAAAAAGATTGGAACAGCTTTGTTTGCCCTTCTGCCGAAATTCCAATGCCAGTATCCCGCACCGAAAATAGCAATCTTGCTTCTTGTCTACCGTCGGCCCGTCGGTTGCCCTGTTTCACAGTTACGTGAACTAGAACTTGACCGCGATCGGTAAATTTTATCGCATTACCCGTCAAATTCAGCAAAACTTGCTTCAATCTGCCCGAGTCGCCCACCAACTTCCTCGGCACTGAGCTGTCAACTAAAATATTCAATTCAATACCTTTTTCTTCGGCCAAATGCGCTACCATTTCTATCACTGACTCAACGCACCTATCCAAATCAAAATTACCCTTTTCCAGCCGCATTTCTCCAGCTTCAATCTTAGAGAAATCGAGGATATCATTAATAACGTTCAGCAAATGTTCAGCACTGCGGTAAATAGTCTGAGCGCAATCCCGCTGTTTCGGTTCCAGTGGAGCGCGCAGCAGCAACTGAGCCATTGCCAAAACCCCATTCATCGGAGTGCGAATTTCGTGACTCATGTTGGCCAAGAATTGCGACTTCACCCGGCTCGCTTCTAAGGCAGTTTCCCGCCCTTCCACCAATTCATTAATCTTGTCGGCAACCATTACGATTCCCCCGACTTTCTCGTCTGGATCGTACCAAGGGTGAGCAGCCCACCGCAGGTACAGAACAGATCCGTCTGCTCGTTCCCAGGCATCTTCGCTCACAGAAACTACCTTGCCTTGGAGCGCTTCTTGGTACATTACTTTCCAGCGATTCGGCGTATCTGGAAACAATTCGTAATGGCTGAGATTATTCAGGGACGGCAAGTCCAAATTAAATTGACTAACCCATTTTTTAGAGTTAGCCATATAGCGCATTTGTGTATCGAACATCGCCATTGCTACAGGCACGCAAGTAATAATTTGTCTCAGTTGCTGCCGTTCCCTTTCCAGAGCATCTTCCGCCTGTTTCCGCTCAGTAATGTCGCTAATCATACCGGCCATCCGCAGCGGTTTTCCTTGGGAATTCCGTTGAGCTTTTCCCTGAGAAGTGCAGTAGCGGTAAAGACCGTTCGAGTGTAGCAGCCGGAATTCTACATTATAGTCTATTTCTTGTTCCAAGTGAGCGGCGATCGCCGCGACGATTCCCTCCTTGTCATCGGGGTGCAGGCGGTTGTATAGAGCGTCCATAGTCCTGCCAAATTGCTTTCGCGACAAACCGATAATTTCCAAAAGGCGATCGTTCCAATAAACCTCATTTTTACTTAAATCCCAATCCCAAATTCCGTCGTTCACTCCCTCTAAAACTAACCTGTATCGTTCTTCACTTTCTTTGAGTTTTTGACTGGTATGAAACGCCTGAAATTCGGCGCGGTAAACGCGCATGGCATTGGACAAACTGCGGGACAAACTTTCGGGAGAAAGCTTGTTTTTAGCAATATAATCAGAAGCTCCTGCCTTCATCAATTCCACAGCGATTTGTTCGTCGCCTTGACCTGTGAGCACAATTAAGGGAACTTTCAGCCCAGCTTCTCGTAGATGTTTTACCAAACTCAGTCCGTCTCCGTCCGGCAATCCGTAGTCGAGCAATACGCAGTCAAATTTGCACTCAAATATTTGATTTAAGAGCAGCCCCTTTTCTGTCTCCTCAACCTCCCTTAAAGGTTGAGATTTATTGTGTTTGGAGAGTTTTGCGGTAGCCTGGGTATAATTTTTGCTAACCGAGAGTTGTGTCAGGGCATCCGCGCAGTCTTCTGCCTCAGTAACTTCTGCCGAAACACCAGCGGACTTGAGCGAGCGTTTGATCGCCATTCGATCGACTGCATCGTCATCAACTATCAGAATTGTGAGAATTTTGTCCATAACAACCGAATTGTGGATTACTCCGAAAAAGCTGCAGTCTGGAAAAAAGAATTAAAACAACTGCATTCCTGAAAAATCACCAAGCCACATTAAAAAATATATTTTTTATTAAATTTCCCCTCTTTTAGGGAATTTCACTCAGCATCCAGTATCTGTTTAGGGTAGCCATCACTTCCACAAAGTTAGAAAAAGTAACAGGTTTAAGAATATAGCCAGCTACATTCAAATTATAAGCTTTTACTTTATCTCTATCTTCATTAGAAGTCGTGAGGACGATTACCGGAATCGACCTCAAACATTCATCCAGTCGCAATTCTTGCAAAAACTCGATCCCGCTCATTCTCGGCATATTCAAGTCCAGCAAAATCAACCGGCGCGCTTGAGGCATTGGAGGATCTATTTTTCCTTCTCCACGCAATATAGATAGAGCTTCTAATCCATTGGCAGCAATGTAGAGGGGGTTGACGATGTTATTTTTTTTGAATGCTCGCCGGACGTTCATCACATCAACCTCATCATCTTCTACCAAGAGAATATGAATTTTTTTGTCTTCCATAAATGAGCCACTTTGCAGATGTTTTTTAAGCGCCAGTCTCGTTGGCGAGGTTTAGCCCGCACGGATCGCGAACCCAGCAGGTTTAATCTCTATTGTCCTTTGTCAAGAATCATTTATGCCTGGGCCGCTCGCGGGATCTACCTGCAGGTGTACTCGCCCCTCATGCTCTGAGGGGCGCAGCCGAAATCCAAAAACTCGCCAATAATGCCCGATCGAGCTACGGTAAAATCTACAACTCATCTACATTATTAATCGCCATGTCAGCCGATCGCAAACTCTACGAAGGCAAAGCCAAAATCCTCTACTCCACCGAAGACAGCGAAATTTTGCTGACCCACTTCAAAGACGACGCCACAGCCTTTAACGCCCAGAAACGCGGCAGCATCGTCGGCAAAGGCGAAATCAACTGCGCCGTATCCGCCCACCTGTTTCGGATGCTAGAAGCCAAAGGCATCCCCACCCACTTCATCGACACGCCGGCCCCCAACCAAATGCGAGTCTGTCGCGTCCAAATCTTGCCCTTGGAAGTCGTAGTCAGAAATATTGCCGCCGGCAGTCTTTGCAAGCAAACCGGACTCGCCGTCGGCACAATTGTCAATCCGCCGCTGGTGGAGTTTTATTACAAAAACGACGATTTGGGAG
>JACJNV010000113.1 GCA_014695175.1 Microcoleus sp. FACHB-DQ6
GTCCTAGTTTCTAATTTGAGGACTTAGGAAAAGAAACCCGGTTTAGGAAAATCAGAAGTTTGTCAACGAGACAGCTAAGAAGAAACCGGGTTTCTCGCCCTGGCCCGCCAGTCTAGTTTGAGAAAGTTTTGAGTGTGGAGTTTAAAAAAATTGCTCGCAATTCACCACTCAAAACCCAAAACTCCCGAAGTCTAGGGGAGTCCGATAATTTCCGGCTGACTCAGTTCGTCCGACATCTCAAATATCGCCCGCATTACAGGTTTCATTTGATGGTCGTCCATATTGTCAAAATCTTCATAGCGACGGCGTTTTGCGCGGTTCGCCACCTGCACCGTAATCCGATAGCGGTTGGATGCACCGTTAATCAACTCTTCCGCCCGACGGGTTAGCTGAGTTGAATCGAAAGTTGGACGCTTAACCATGAGACTACCTACTTTATGTAATGTTACATTCTAGTTTAGTATGTCAAGATTCATAAATTACTAACTGAGTATCATTGCTTATGCAGGTAGCAACAGCCTATTCCTTTGGTCACTTGCATCGGGGAAATTCTCATCCCCTCAAATTGGTTGCTTTCGGCGACAGCTTAATCTACGGTTTCGGCGACGGTGTAGGCGGTGGCTGGGTGGAAAGATTGCGGCGCCAGTGGATGTTACCGGAGAGTGCAGGACACGTTTTATACAATTTGGGCGTTCGGGGCGATCGCACCTATCAAGTCGCCCAGCGGCTCGAAAACGAGTTTCGCCAGCGTGGCGAGCTCAGAAACCGCGTCCCGGATGCGATTATTCTTTCCGTAGGCCTCAACGATTCGGCGAGAGTGCAGTCGCCTACCGGGCGCAGCTACACTGAGTTTGAACATTTTAAAACTGTTTTGGATAATTTATTAGACACTTCCAAACAACTTTGTCCGGTGATATTTGTCGGGATGGTGCCGGTGGATGAAAGTAAAATGCCTTTTCAAGATTGTTTGTATTACAGTCATGCTGACCAATATCGGTATAAGGAAGCAACGAAATTAGCTTGTCAGTTGCGGGGAATTCCCTATTTAGATATTTTTGATAAATGGGTAAATCGGGGCAGTGATTGGTGGCGATCGCGCCTGATTTCAGATGGGCTTCATCCGAATGCAGCGGGCTATCAATCTTTATTTGAAGATGTGACAAGTTGGGAGCCGATCGCCTCTATTAGTCATTAGTCAGTAGTCATGAGTCATCAGGGCTAACTTTCGCGGCATTCAGAATGGGCGCTTAGCCTCTATATTGAGCGAAATTGCCTGACTTACACCGCTCAAACGGAAGATTATCAAGCGAAAACTCAAGACAATACTAAAAAGTAACAATTGGTACTTAAAATGGCAAGATAATCCAAAAATTCCCCAGTTAGTCTAGATGCACTTATTCCCCGAGAAGCATTTGAAATTCAAGATAAGTCCCAACGCAATTCCGGAAAAAATATCCACAATCTAGGTATTCAAAATACTTACTTCTATTCCCGTTTACGAAAACCGGATTTTCAAAGGGAAACTAATGAATGGGATGCAGCAAAAATCTGCGATTTCATTATCGTTTTCTAAAAAGTTGGAGAATCACAAGGGTGCTATTTGGAACTTCATTCATGACTACAATCACCAAATCCGATTAGGAATGCTGAAAGTTCAACCGCCTCAAATTTCTCCATCCTTTACATAAAAGCACTACCGCTTTGCCTACGAAAAATTCCTCGAATATGTATAGTGGGGCGCTCAAAAATCCTAATCCGTTCAAAATCATGGCTTTCATTACTTGTCCGGGACTGAGGGTTTCTTTGTTTTTGATTCCTACTATTTTATTGACTTCTTCTACCAATTCCATCTCGTCTATTATTCCTGCGACTATTCCTAAATGGTTGAGATTTAGGACTTTTATGGCTTCTGTTGCCTCATTCATGGTTTTTCTCTCTTTCTACTTGACCTGATTATTTGACGTCAAAAAAGCCTGAAATGATTGCTAGGCAATCATTTCAGGCTAAAGTTTTTACATTGCAGGCGATCGTTAAATCTGCTTAAATATCTGCAGAATGTGGGGTCGAAGACCCCTCCGCTGCAGTTACCAAAGACTTTGCCGCTTTGTTTGCCCAAACCCTACGTGGAGTGTGAAGAATCGCTATGAAAGTTGTCATTATTGGGGCAGGCCCTGCTGGACTGCTACTCGCCCATCGTTTGCTTGCCCGTTCCCCTGATTGTGAGGTCTTTCTCTACGAGCAGCGCAGTGACCTGAGACTCCAGCGATCGGATGAGCGAGCCTTTGTGATTAGCCTGACGGAGCGGGGACAGCAGATCCTCAAAGCAGTGGATGGATTATGGGCTGCGGTTAAACAAGAGGGACTCGCGATTCGTAAAACAGGGTTCTACAACAAGAAATTGGGACAGTGGCAGGCATTCCAGCGGAGTTCAGATCCAGAACAATTTAGCCTGCTGATTAACCGCAATAACCTGTGTCGTGCCCTGATTGATGAGCTAGAGAAGCGAGCCTATCCCAACGTCCATCTCGTCTTCAACACCTCGTGCCTGGAGGTAAACTTAAGAACTCATCAAATCAAATTAGCCACCAAGGACGATCGCCCCTTCGAGCAATCCTACGATTTGCTGGTTGGGGCCGATGGCGTTCATTCTGTCGTCAAAACAGCAATGCTGCGGCAACCGGGTTTCGATTTCCGGCAGTCCTATTTTGATTCTGTTTGGAAAGTGGTGCACATTTCCCAACCTCCTGATTTTTCATCCGATACCTCCTATTTCTTTCGGCACTCCATCCCTCCAACCCATCCGGGAGCAGGTCCGACTCAACTAACAGGAGCCGCGATCCCTGAACTTAATAATCAACTCTGTCTCTTGATGTTCTGGAAGCAAGCCCCCCATCTGACCCAGGGAAACCCGCCTGGTATTCAAACGGTAAGCGATCTGCAAAGGTCTGTGTTTGAACAATGGCTACCAGGAATTCAACTGGACGATACAGCGGCACAAACCTTTTTAGACCAACGCCCTTCTAGTATTCTGGAAACTCGATGTAATCGCTACCATGACGAGGCTGGGCAGGCTGTTTTAGTCGGGGATGCAGCCCATGCCATGTCTTCCTCCCTAGCGCAAGGGTGTCAAGCCGCTTTTGCCGATGTTGTTGCGTTAGATGAGTGTTTACAGGAGTCCAATAACGACATCAAGGTTGCCTTGGCTCACTATTCAGCCCGCCAAGTGAAAGAAGGTCATGCAATCGCTGACCTCAATACACTTCTCAATCCCCAAGCTAAATGGCTATCTTTGCTATTCGGGGGAGCTATGGCACTCCAGGGTAAACTGAGTCAGCGGTTTCCCAATTGGTTTAGTCCGACTCCCGCTACATTGGTGGCTAAAACAACCCTGCCCTATGCGACGATTTTCGATCGCTTCAAACCCTGGATGGCTTTGATTCAATGGTCAAATAAAAAGAGTCTTGCAAAACGGGAATTAACTTGAAATATCAACCGATATTCTACAGGTTCAGGTGCTTGGGCAGAGGCGATTTGTTTGCAACTGTCCCAACACCCTCATGCTACTGTTCGGGGCAATGCTCTTCTCGGGCTGGGTCACATTGCTCGTACCTGCCAAATCCTCACCCTTACACAAGTAGTCTCAGCAATTCAGACCGGACTGCAAGACTTAGACGATGATGTACGTAGTCATGCTCAGGATGCAGCCAGCGATCTGAAAATTTTCTTAGGATTAGAACCCACATTCCGCAGGTCTTAATATTAATTGGAGATTTTTTGGTACGAAATGGCTGTAATTTTTTGTCTACAAGCATTCCGCTGATATGTAGAAATATGAGTTTTTATTAAGGAGTGTTTATTTGTTCTCGATAGTCATTATTTATCGAGAATATGTTGGCGATTAAATTCCTAGGATGACGTTTGATCGTCAACATATTTTTGACTATGTTAAGAAGTGCGGAATGTGGGCTCTAAAAATTGAAAAAAAATTGTATTCGAGTTAATATTGACACACCACCCAAGAAGCTTGCGTCATCATCTGATTTTCTGTGCCCGCTCATCTTAAACCTGAGGCACCCTAACACTGATTGTATTCTTCACCATCAAGTAAAACGTGATAAAATGCTCAGTAACCAGGTGGGTGTTGCAAGCTACCAACCACTTTGTCGATCGCTTCTGCGATCGCCAACAATTCCATCTCATGCCACCGCTTACCAACAATTTGCATTCCAATCGGTAAACCATTTTGAGTTTGTCCAATTGGAATTACCACGGCAGGATGTCCGCTAAGATTAGAAGGCATCGTGTAAGCTCCGTTTGCCACTGAATAAGGATAGGATCTGCCATCAATGTCAACGGCACTCCAAGCGGGACGGTGAGTAAACGCAGCGGTTGCAGCAACGGGACAAAGCCATACATCCCACGGTTCTAATGCCTCATCTATCTGGGCAGTGAAGCGATCGCGCTGTGTGAGTGCCTCGAAATATCTTTTCAAACTTGGATTTAATATCTCAGGTAGCAATCTGCTGAAATCTCCCAATTTTCGGAGTTCCTTGTCGCCTTGAGTTGCGGTGCGGAAGATTAACCCTAAACTACGACGCAGGTTATATTTATCCTGCGGTTGAGCGTAGATAGTGAGGTACATTGAGATCCGTCCGTAGAGATTCAATATTTGGGAAAGGTCAAAGTCTTTGGGAAGCCAGCGCTCGATTTGGACACCTGCGTGAGAGAGTGTCTGCACGATCGACTCCATAGCTGCTCGAATTTCAGAAGCAACGGGAACTTCGGCCCATTCATCGCTCCAAGCGATTTTGAGATCCTGCAAAGGCTTGCCAGAGGGTCGATCGAGCGGAATCGGCGGGACATCAGGGCGTCGCAGATCCGCGCCTGCAATTAACGAAAAACATAGCCGGATGTCTTCGAGCGATCGAGCAAAACACCCAACGGTCATCATTTGCCGAATAGACAGTGGCATTCCCGGCACTTCAGGAATCTGCCCTGCTGTAGAAATACGGCGATCTGTCGCCTTTAAACCATATATGCCGCAGAAATGAGCAGGCTGACGCACCGAACCCCCGAAATCGTTCCCCAAATCCAACGGTGAAAGTCCTGCTGCGACAGCCGCGGCACTCCCTCCAGAACTGCCCCCAGGTGTGCAGTCAAGATGCCAAGGATTATTCACCCGTGGAAACAGAGAATTTGTGCTTTGATAATCGGCAGCCAGTTCCGCCATGTTGGTTTTTCCCATGATGACAGCACCTGCTGCCCGCAATCTCGCAACAGCAGTTGCATCCTGTTGAGGGACATAATCTTTGAGTGGAATATAGCCTGCTGTGGTGCGGAGTCCGGCTGTTTCAAAAATGTCTTTAATCGTGATGGGAACCCCATGTAAAGCACCCCAGTTTTCTCCTCTGGCTAGGGCTTCATCGGCAAGTTTTGCTCTAGTACGGGCATTGTCTTCATCCAGCGTACAAATGGCGTTTAGTTTCGAGTTGTGCTTTGCGATTTGAGTAAGGTAAGCGTCCAGAACTTCGACGGCAGAGACTTGGCGATCGCGAATCATTCGCGCTAGCTGATGGGCAGAGGCAAACGTCAGGCTACTCATAAGCAACAAACAGGTATTTCTCCATCGAGTCAATTATATTCACTTTTAGTTAATATAGTTAACTAATATCAAACGGCTTTGTCCCTAAATCCTGTTAATTGCAGACACAAGGTAGATAAGGGAGATAAGCAACATAAGGATTTTAAGGAATTTAAGCATTTTAAAATTACACACTAAGAATAAAAATATTTATTTTAAAAGACCGTATCTTCCCCGCACAATAAGTATTAGTTTTCAATAATGATTACATAACTGAGGGAAAGAGCAAGTTGGGCAGGAATCAATCAGCCTCTCAAAAGCCTAGTTTTCCTCAATAAAAAAATGTGTTAATTGGAGAATCAAAAAATGTCTGTATTACATCGCCTTAAATCCGGTACATCTGTTTTATTAACACTGGGAACCGTTGCCGGAACCGCAGCGCCGATGCTAGCTCCCGCGCCTTCTTTTGCTCAGACAGCTTTTTCGGATGTTAATAATAACTACTGGGCAAAAGACTTTATTCAAGATTTGTCAGAAAGAGGAATTATCAAAGGATTTCCCGATGGCAGTTTTCGCCCGGATGCACCGGTAACGCGGGCTGAATTCGCGGCAATGGTGCGTTCTGTGAAAAAGGCAAAAACCCGCGATGCTGTAAGGTTTGCTGATGTTCCGTCTAATTTTTGGGCAAGCGGGGCGATCGCCGAAGCTTACGAAATGGGATGGATGTCTGGCTATCCCGGCAATGTTTTCAGGCCGACACAGCAGATTCCTCGCGTTCAAGTTGTAGTCGCTTTAAATAACGGCATGGGCTATGAGCCTAAGTGCGATTTTCAAGATGTTCTCAGCTACTATAATGATGCGGGTGAGATTCAAAGTTATGCTGTTAAAAGCGTTGCTGCTGCTACTGAAAAACAGTTGGTTGTCAGCTATCCCAGTCCTAAATCTCTCAAACCCAACAAGTCAGCAACGCGAGCTGAAGTAGCTGCTTTTATCTATCAAACATTAGTGAGTACCAATCAAGCAAGAGCAATTAATTCTCCTTACATTGCTAAGATTGATGTTAGCCAATCTGTTGCTGTGCAAATTCCCAGGGGGGTGACTATTCCCATTGAGTACACAAAAGGCAAGATTTTGCTCGGCCCCAATGACAAGTCTCCGATTACGCTGACTGTAGCTGCGGATATCACGGGGGATAATGGCCAAGTGCTGATACCCGAAGGCTCGAAAATTAGCGGCGAATTGCGATCGACTGCTTCGGGCGTTCAGTTTGTGGCTCAAGAATTAAGTATAATCAACGGCAGCAGAGTGCCTCTCAATGCCACTTCGCAACTGATTACTAGGAAAGAAACTGTTACCAAGGGTGTTAATGTGGGTAATCTGGTTAAGAATACGGCGTTGGGTGCAGCAGCAGCGGCGGCCATCGCAGGCGTTACGGGCGATCGGGCGATCGCGACTGAAGAGGTGCTCGGCGGTGCGGGAATCGGGACTTTGATCGGGGTGTTTTTAGGTCGAGATAAAGTCGATTTGTATGCTGTTAATCCCGACACCGATTTAGATTTGCTTTTGAATTCCGATTTGGTAGTTGGTACTGCCAGCACAGACATTTGTAAGGCTCGATAGAGCCAATACTAGGAAATTTTTCAAACCCCTCGCCTTGCAGGAGAGGGGCTTTAATGTGTGTATTTTACCTCGCTACAGGTGCATCTAATCAAATAATTAGTGAGGGATTTTCTTTAAGTGTGAATTCCTACGGACATCCCAAACTTTCTCGGGTAGAAACTCCCGTCACGGGATTGACACCATCTGCTTTCTCGCACAGGATACTCACTTGATAAGCGTCGATAATCGCGTCAGTAAAATCAGCGCCGGAAATTGCAGCATCAAAAAACCGAGTTCGAGTCATAATTGCCTCGGAAAAATTAGCATTCGTCAAATTAGCGCCGTCGAATGTAACTCTATCTGCCAAAGCACCGGAGAGGTTGGCACCTGACAAGTTGGCATTCAGCAAAACTCCTTTAGTCAAAATCGCATTAGTTAAATCAGCACCTTGGAAATTTGTTCCCCGCATTTCGGCTGCGACAAATGTTCCCCCCGCTAAATCAGAGTTGGAAAAATCGCGATCGGACAAATTAATATTTGTGTAATTAATACTTGTTTTCGGCAGGGCAAATGCCGGAGTAGCACTCAGCAGCACCCACCCCAAAGCCAACACTAAACTTACAAACAGGCTCAGGAAAATTCGGAAGACACTTTTCATGATGATGGGAATGGGGAATTGGGCATAGTTGACTGTTGACTGTTGACTGTTGACTGTTGACTGTTGACTGTTGACTGTTGACTAATGACTCATAACTAATTAAAATCGCTTTACCCAATCTTCGCCGACGCGAAGTGTCAAGTCAGAATTGATTTCACCCGTAGAAGATGCTTCAATTTTACCGCCGCCTAACTCTTTTTGCAGTAGATTGGCTGCCTCTAAATCGCCTTGCTGAACAATAATTTGACTGTGACGCTGCTTCTCGGGCGAATCCTGCACTACAGATACATTAAAAAAGCCCTTTTTTGTGAGAAATTCAGCAACGGTTTTTGCGGTTGTCGGTTTGCTAGAAGCGTTTTGGACAGCTATTTTGAGGTTCTTGGGCAAAGCAGACTCGGTTGGGTTGCGAAATCGTCCTTGTGCAAAATCCGGCACGCCTGGGTTTAAATATTGTGCGATAATGCGATCGACCCCGACCACATCTACAATCCAATAACTCCTCAAATCGGCTTGTTCTGGACTAGAACTTCCAGGCAACATTACCATTTTAAAATTCTCTCGCTCCAATTGCAAACCAAAATTTGCCAGCGTCAATATTTCCTCATAATTTAGGTTTGTATCCACATATTTTTGCATCAATCGAACAATTTGTGGCAAGCGCACCAATACTGATGGAGTTGCGAGGCGGTCCCGAATAGCTTGAATTAAAGATTGCTGCCGCTGAATGCGGCCGATATCTCCTAAACCGTCGTTGCGAAATCTAACAAATTGTTCTGCTTGTTCTCCGTTGAGAGTTTGCCATCCCTTGGCTAAGTTTATTTTTAACTTTTGGGCGCTATCTGTATAGGACATCGCGCGAGGTACAAATACCTCAACTCCGCCCAACAAATCGACTAATTCCCGAAACGCACTGCTGCTGACTCGCACGTATCGTTCAATTTTCGTATTGTTCAGCATACTGCTAACTAATTGCGTCGCCAAAGCTGCTCCTCCCGTAGCATTGGCTTCGCTAATTTTGCTGAAGCTCATTCCGGGAACTTCGACTTTAGTATCTCGTGGAACTGAAAGCAAACTAATAGATTTATCTCTAGGATCGAGGTGGAATAAGAGTATTGTATCGCTGCGACCGTTAAATATCTTAGGGCCGACGGCAGGTTCCGGCACGCCGTCAATTCCCAATATCAAGATATTAACTGACCGCGACAGGCGGTATCCAGAGCGGTTGGAGGATAGATAGTCAAAGCCAGTCGCCTCTAATACTCTATTGATAATTGGGGGTTCCACGGGAGCTAACAGGGCAGTAATTGCCCCCATTGTGGCCGAGATGGCGGCGGTGAAGACTAAGAAAAATACCCCCACTACATATACGAAGAACTTAGGCTTTTTTCGAGATGTTTGATCGACTGGTTGAACAAAGTTTCTTTTAAAAATTGACAAGTTTTTCATTGACTTGCTGTTGGTTATTGCAGTTTTTCAGCTTTGCAGTAAAACTTGGGCGGTGCTTCGGGAAAGTATTTGAGCAAAGCCGGACACAGCCAGCCTTCGAGATTTTTCGATTCCCACCGATACCAGTTACCCCCGTATTCTGCTTTCAACCACAGCATTTCTGCTTGATATCCGGGAAATGGATTGGCTGAAAATAAAAGTCGGAAACCTTGGGCGGCATTGGGAATGTCTGCGACAAGCGCGTTAATCATTTCGGGGACGCCCTGAACAAATGGTTCTCGGACAAGTCCGACTCGCTCGTCGTCAAAAACCCAGGTGTACTGTTCGCGATAGGGGTAAATTACCATCATGGCATTGGACATGGTATTTTCCTCTTTTTATTTCGTTTTTTTTAGGCGACACTTCAAATCTTGATATATTATATTCTGTTGCGCGGGAGTTGTGCGCTATCCGGTTTGACAACCCTGTTTTAAATTGGGAAATCTCGCAGGTTATTTACAAACTTTCTTCGGCTTGGGCGGATTGGCGAACTCTAGGGATAGCGAGCTTTATAGCGTTTTTGTTTGTTTTTTTAGTTGAGGTAAATGGTAGCAAAATTAAAGATGGTTAAAGGTAATTCATGGCTAGACTTTTTCCTCTTATTGTGCCTATTTTTATAACACTTATTACGTTTTTAGTAAGACCGGATAGTGTTTATCCACCCAAACTATGAGGACGGAATCCCTAACTACAAACCTATAACTGTTTGTAGTTGGGTGTTATGTTGTTTTTGAAGCTCCCCCTCAAATTCTAGTCAGCTCAACCAGCGCATTAGCTAAATATTGATACTGCGGCAAAGTATTGTATAACTGAGCCGAAATCCTCACCAACTGCTTACTAGCATTCGGCCAAGGAATCACCGGAACTTCTATTTTAAAAATCTCCCACAGCGCCTCTTGCAAAGGTGGAATTCCTCCCTTTGCAACCTCATCAGACTGGCCGTCTGCCAGAGGGACAACAGCCATCGAACCCACCATTTCATCCGGACAAGGCAGCGGCAAATCTAATTTGTCCGCCAATATTTTTCTACCCGCCAACGCTAAAGCATGATTTTTTGCCCTCAATTCCGACCAGCCGCCACTCAACAAAGAACCCATAAAATCAATAGCGACAGGCACGCACAAATAAGGGCTCGGATCGACAGTTCCCATCCAGTCAAATTCTAATTGAAAGCGCGATTTATCAGCGCGCGGCGAGTTAGCACCGTGACTGATCGTAGTTGGGCGAATGGCATCTTGCTTGTCGCGCCGCACGTACAAAAAGCCCGCACCTTTGGGCGCGCACAGCCATTTGTGGCAATTTCCCGTATAGTAAGCTGCCCCAATTTCATCTAAATTCAGCGCTACCATTCCCGGCGCGTGAGCTCCGTCTACCAATACATCCACGCCACGGTTAGCTAACTCGCCCACTAACTGTTTGATGGGAAAGATTAAACCTGTTTGGCTGACAACGTGGTCTAATAATGCTAACTTTGTTTGCGGTGAAACGCACTTAATTATTGCTTCAATAATTTGTTCGGGTGACTCAATTGGAAAGGGGACTTCTGCTACTATTACTTTAGCCCCTGTACGCTCAGCTACAAAATTAAGTGTGTTGCGGCAAGCGTTGTATTCCTGATTTGTAGTTAGCAATTCGTCGCCCGGAGCAAAACAGAGCGATCGCAAAACTGCATTTACTCCCGTCGTCGCATTCGGCACAAAAGCCAAGTCATCTTCACCCGCACCGATAAATGCTGCTAACTGATTTCTCGCACGATCCAACAGCGGTTCAAATTCCCGCATTAAAAAGCGCAAAGGTTCTCTTTCCAGTTGTTCCCGAAAACTGGTTTGCGCTTCGAGTACGGGAATCGGACAGGCCCCAAAAGAGCCGTGATTGAGGAAAGTTATATCGCGATCGAGCAACCAATATGCGTTAATCATTAGTAATTAGTAATTAGTAATTAGTAATTAGTCAGTTAGCTGTCAACTGCCAACTGTCAACTGTCAACTGTCAACCATTAACCATTTTACCTTTTAATTTCTCAAACTCTTCTAATGTATTGCAATTGGATAACATTACTGCTTCTCGTTCCCCTACAGGTAAAGGGATTGCGGGGATTTGATTTAACCAAACTTGAAAGGAACGCCCACCTTTGTCAATAAAACTTTGCAAACTGAGCAGAGCTTTTTGGCGGTAGAAGCCGCACAAAGGCTCCCAGCGGGAATTTTGATAAGGCACAACTGCTAAAGTAGATGGGGGAAACTCTGTTAACTGACTTGCCCACTTCTGAATAATCTGGGCATCCAACAAAGGCAAATCGCAAGCTAACAGTAAAATCCACTCGGCGGCTATTTCTTTCAATCCCTGAGTCAATGCCACCAAGGGCCCGGAACCGGGATTGTACTCTACCAGAAATTGGGATGTTTCGGTTAAGGTCGATCGATAGCGATCGGGCCAAGCAGTCAGAACATAAACTTCGGGGGTTACAACTGCGGCAACTTCCAACGCCCGCTGCAATAGGGATTTGCCCTCAATTTCCAGCAAAGCTTTATCCTTACCCATCCGCGAACTTTGACCGCCTGCAAGCACAATTACAGCAATTTTATGATTAGTCATTGGGAAGAAAGAAGAGGGAAGAAGGAAGAGGGAAGAAGGAAGAGGGAAGAAGGAAGAGGGAAGAAGGAAGAACAATTTCTCTCTGTAGGGTGCTGTGTACAAAACCTGCTCAATGTAGGTACCCACTGCACACCAAACCTGATTAATCATTTTCAACTCAAAACACTAACGGCTTGGCTAACTTCCTCCAGTTTTTGCACGACTTGACCGCTACTCAATAAAGTTTCTGCCTGAATCAAACCCGAGTTCATATCCAAACAAACTCCGCTGCGCCACAGATAAAATCCGCCGTTCCAGATAGCGGACTGCATCAATTCCGAGGGTTTTCCCAACAACACTTCCTGCATTTGTTTTAATAACTCAGAGGCAGATTCAAAGGCAGGATTTGTGCTGCTAAAACCATAATCTCCGTGGGCCAAAAGCACTCGCTCGAACTCAGTGTCCGGCTTAGCAATGCCGATAATCGCAGTACGATCGCGCGGCAAATCGCAGCTTCCCTCCAATCCTTTGACTGTGGTATAATTTTTGATTCCCCGCAGCTCAAAGGCTTTTTGAAACATACCTTCTGTCGGCGGGTGGACGTAGCCGGAGATGACGTTAACGTCGCCGGCACAGGGACACCACATCAACTCCATTGTCGAAAAAGGTGGCCGTTTGCCGATTTCGCGGCGGTAGGGAACTAAAGCGGTGGCTTGAGGAAAATGCTTGGGAAGGTA
The DNA here is from genome assembly GCA_014695175.1 of Microcoleus sp. FACHB-DQ6. Lineage (GTDB taxonomy): Bacteria > Cyanobacteriota > Cyanobacteriia > Cyanobacteriales > Microcoleaceae > Microcoleus. The sequence goes on from JACJNV010000113.1 coordinate 12,635, forward strand.
AACAAAACCTAAACCGGTACTGTCAAAAACTTGCTGGACTTTTTCTAAACCCAGTTTTCTCCAGTCAACTCCCAAACCGCGCCAAATTTCAATCAGGGGAATGCCTTCCTTGGTTGGCATGGTATCCCCCCCGTGCATGAGGGTTGGGACGCCAGAGGCTGCTAAAATTAGGGCTGTTAAAGGGCTAATTGGAGCCGTGCGCGATCGCCCGTCGTAAGCAACGCCAAACACGGCCACGCTAGAGACGGAAAACCCTTTTTCTCGGTTTGGGGGGGCAAGCATAGGCCCCAATTCTTCATAAGCATCCAGCATTCCGGCTAATTCTTCGCCGGTGGGCCTTTTAATGCGGTGGGAAATCATAAAAGCTCCGATTTGAGCCGCTGTTGCTTCTTGGAGTAGCATCATCCGCGTGGCTGCTGCTGCTTCGGATCGAGTTAAGTTTTCTCCTGTGTGTATTCCGCTGCCAATTTTTCGCAGCAATTCTCTAAATGCGTCACTCATAACTTTTAAAGTTGGTAATTGGTAGTTGGTAGTTGGTAGTTAGTAATTGGTAGTTAGTAATTGGTAAGATTTGAATCGTTTTAAATTTAAACTTCCGAACTCTCCATTCAAAATTATCGAATTAACTCCCTGATTTTTCTAGCTTGATTACATCAAATGGCGGCACAAATTCGCGTACCAGATTCCAGAAATGAGCGATCGGCGGAATTTGCATTCGATCGTGAGTTGTCACCAACACCACTTCGCGAGTCCAAGTCGGATCGGTCGCCAATTGACCGATTGTCGAAACCTTGGAAGTTGACCGCTCTTGGGCGATCGACCGAATTGCTAAAGTGCGATCGGTTTTCGCCTCCAGCAAAGCTGAATGCGGCAGCAAAGCAATCAATTCTCCCTGTCGCACCACGCCCCGAAAAGCATCAAGAGTGTTGAGTTCCAAAACAGCATGAAGTTTAGCACCGATGCGTCCAAATTGTTCTTGCACCATCCGCTGCATTCCGTACCCGTCCTTAAACACCACTTGCGGGTAACAAACCAATTCCGACCAAGGTACTCGATCGTACTGGGCCAGGGGATGACCCGCCGCCATCAACACCTCGATCGGCTCATTGTAGAGCACCTCAACCAACATTTCCGGGGCTTGAGTAAAATGGCGGTTGTTCATCACCACCGCTATATCCACCAAACCGTCTTTGAGGACTTTCAGGGCTCGATCGCTTCCGAGGGAAGTCACCCGCAACTGCACGTCTGGATAGTCGCGGCAAAACTTTTGCAGCACAGGCGGCAAATAAGCAGCGCAAACCGAGTGAATCGCAGCCACGCAGAGTTCCGGCTGCTTTCCCGCCCGTAAGTCTCCCAATTCTTCAGCAGCATTTTGCCAAGTCTGACAGATTTTGCGAGCGTGAGGCAGTAGGCATTCCCCTCCCACAGTCAGTTTCGCGTGGGCCGTGCGGTGAAACAGCGACAAACCCACTTCCGCTTCTAATCCCTGCACTTGGCGGCTAATAGTCGATTGGGTTACGCCGCACTTCCGGGCCGCTTGCTGAAAGCTACCAGTTTCAGCAACTGAAAGAAATGCTTGAAGCTGCTCTAAGCGCATGGATGTTTAATTCGAGATGGTTTCAGAAATTTTACTGGAAGATAATCTGTGACATTAACCGATTTAGTAGAAGAATTTAGTAGACTTTGATACAGGTAGAGATTAGTTTTGATTTCGGGGCGAGACGCGGGGATGCTTGGCTCTATGAATCTATTTGCTCGGGTAGGATTTATGAGCGCCCAAGTAGAGGTCGATTCTCCTATTTTGAAGGGATTTCTGAATCTGCAAATTTATCAAAAAATAGATTCAATAAAGATGAATTTCTCGAATATTGCAAGCTTCTAGCTAAACCGTTTCAATGAACGGCACTCTAGTAATCCCTTCATCAAGTGCGCTCAATAGCTCTGTTTTTCCGTAAGTTGTGACTTCAAAAGATAACATTGAATTTCGTACCTCCTTGGGAATTATATTACCTCACTCTCCCTAAACCTCTCAATAAATGTAAGAATATTTCAGGCAGGTTAAAGCCTGCTGTAAACTTTCCTCCCCGGACTAAAGTCACTCTTGTTTTATGTTTTTTTGTGTATAAACTAGAAATTAGCGGGTCAGCAACACAAGTGCAACTAGGATCGATCGCACAGGAAAGCCGAAATGCTGCCATTTTATTAAGATTATGTCATTTAACCACAATTTTATTCCGCAGGGTGGATGTTGCCAGTGGCAGCCCCAGTTGATGGGACTGCACGCAGCCAGCGATTTGTTAATTGCCTTGGCTTATTATTCAATTCCAGCAATTCTGACATACTATGCCCGGAAGCAGCGGAACGTGCCTTTGAGCAAGGGGTTTCTCCTATTGGGAGCCTGGTTTTTTTGCGGCGGGACAACTCACTTGATGCAAGTTTGGACGCTGGTGCATCCCAGCTACTGGCTGTCAAGTTCGATCGCCGCCATTACCGCTATCATCTCTTTGTGGGCTGTAGCGTCCCTGATACCCTGGGTTCCTCAAATGTTGGCTTTGGCTGGGGCGGCCTCTTTTCCAGGAAATACGGCACTGGGAACTGAAAAGGTCGATCGACGGCAAGCCGACTCTGCCATTAAAAATTCCGTCCCATTCCCCACAACCGAACTTCAGCAAATTAACGAGCAATTGCTCGCAGAAATAACGCAGCGCGAGCGAGTCGAGGAACTCCTGCTTGACGCTTTAGGCAAGCTGCAAGAAAGCGAAGAACGCTTCCGCGTTTTTCAGGAATTATCTCTAGACGGATTTAACGTGTTCCGCAGCATTCGTGACGAATCCACAATTGTGGATTTTGAATGGGAATACGTCAATCCCGCAGCGGCAAAAATTCAACAACGTACACCTGAAGAATTAATCGGCAAGCGACTGCTGCAAGTCCTGCCCGGTCATAAAGATAGCGGTTTGTTCGACCATTGCGTGCAAGTTGTACAAACAGGAATTCCCCTCGATACCGAGATTTATTACAACAGGGAAGGCATTGTCGGCTGGTTTCGGATTATGACCGTTAAATTGGGCGACGGCATTGCTATTTCTTTTGGCGATATTACTGGGCGCAAGCAAGTAGAAGCATCCCTGCGCCAGGCGCTGCAAAAACTCACTTCTCATTTTGAAAATACTCCCCTAGCGGTGATTGAGTGGGATGAAAATTTCCGGGTTAGCGGGTGGTCGCCGGCCGCCCAGAAGATTTTTGGCTGGGAGGAAACAGAAGTTTTAGGCAAGCATTTTAGCGAATGGAAATTTATCGAGCAGGGTGAGTTTGAAGAGGTAGAATCGGCAATTTATAGTTTAAACAAACCAGGTAGTCGCTGCAATGTAGTTCGCAACAACAATTATCATAAGGGTGGTTCGTTGGTGCATTGCGAGTGGTACAATTCGGCTTTTTACAGCGATTCGGGACAGTTGGTATCGGTGCTGTCTCTGGTTTTGGACGTGACGGAACGCTTTAAATTTCTGGAAGTGCTGCGACAGTCTGAAGAGCGGTTTCGGATTGCTGCAGAAAGTGCCAGTGATTTAATTTATGAATGGGATATCGACACCGACATCGTGCTGTGGTTCGGTCACGTAGACGAACATTTGGAGTACGAAAAAGGCGGATTTCCGAGGACAAAAGCAGCTTGGAACAGTATCTTGCACCCGCTCGACCGCGATCGAGTTTTGGCCGCGGTCGAGCGGTATTTGAGTGCGCCAGACAGTTCTGCCGCCCCATTTTTTCAGGAATACCGCGTTCAGTGCCACCGGGGCCGCTTGCTCCACTGGATCGATCGAGGCAAAGCAGTGCTTGACAAACAAGGCAAACCCTGCAAATGGATCGGCGTGATTAGCGACATCACCGCTCGCAAAGAAGCCGAAGAACAGCGGAATTGGGCATTGGCGCGGGAACAGGCCGCCCGTCGCCAAGCCGAAGCCAGCGAACAGCTTTACCGCGTCCTCGCTGAAGCCATCCCGCAAATAGTTTGGACTGCCAGAGCCGACGGCTGGTTCGACTACTACAACCAGCGCTGGTTTGAATATACTGGCTTGACGCTGGAGGAAACTCAAGGCTGGGGGTGGCAGCTAGCCCTGCATCCAGATGACGTGGAAAATTCCGTAGAAAGCTGGAAGACCTCGGTGGAGACAGGGAAGACTTACGAGGTGGAATATCGTTTTAAACGGGCATCTGACGGAGCTTATCGCTGGCATCTGGGCCGGGCGTTGCCCGTGCGGGACGCTGACGGGAAAATTCTCAAATGGTTCGGAACTTGTACCGATATTGACGATCGCCAGCGATTGGCCCAAACAGCCTATTTTAGCGCTCAAGCTTTGGCTTTGCTGTCGTCGGCTTCCCTGGATTACGAAAAGGCGCTGCAAGGTTTGGCAGATTTAACAGTACCGGGGCTGGGGGATTGGTGCTGCGTGCATTTGCTCGATGCAGACGGCTCAATCCGCTTGCAAGCAGTTGCTCACTCAGATCCGAGCAAAGTCGCTCTGCTGTGGCAAATCGATCGGCGTATGCCACTAGACCCCCAAGGACGGCACGGAGTAGCAAAGGTGCTGCGGACTGGTGAGTCGAAGCTCTACCCAGAAATACCGGAATGGGTGATCGAGGCGGTTGTGCCGGACAAGGAACTGCAGTTGGTGCTGCGATCCCAATCCCAAGTGCTGTCGGCAATCTGCGTGCCGCTAATCGCTCGCGGGCGGACGCTGGGAGCGATTTCGCTGCTGTGCGGGGAGTCGGGCCGCCGCTGCGGACAGGAGGATTTGGTTTTGCTGGAGGATTTGGCACGAGATGCGGCGGTGGCGATCGACAATGCGCGGCTTTACCGGGAAGCAGCGGAGGCCAACCGGATTAAAGACCAGTTTTTGGGAACGCTTTCTCACGAGTTGCGGACGCCTCTGAACGCCATTTTAGGCTGGGCCCAGATGCTGCGGCAGCGCCAGATGAGTCCGGAAAAAACGGCTGTGGGTTTGGAGACTATTGAGCGAAACGCCCGGTTGCAGACTCAGATGATTGAGGATTTGCTCGACGTTTCCCGGATTGTGA
>JACJNV010000114.1 GCA_014695175.1 Microcoleus sp. FACHB-DQ6
TTAGAACCCCAAATTATTGGATAAGTCGGGGTAGTGGGTATTTTTTGGGGGAAATTATTTAAGGATTTACGCTATCGCAAATCCAGTAAATTGCCGTACATAAGGCGCTCGAAATCCCAACACAATATCTGTTTTAGGGACTCCAAATTCTAGAAATTGATTGGCAATTCCTACTTCCGTAAAATCGCGCTGAATCCAAATCTTTCCATCTTTGATATCAACATGAATGGGACATCCATGAATTCGTTCTTCATCCCGCCATCCCACATACAACAATAAATAGCGGTCGCGTTCCGTATCGAAAACAATTTCAGTGGCTTCTACATCTTGCTCAGACTGCTCTGTCGCGTGTTGATGTATGACTTTCTGAACTAACTGGCGATAATCTAATCTTTCCATAATGTTATCTCCTGTCCCTTCACATGAAAAACCAGCATCTTTATTTGATATCGTTCTAACACAGTTTGAACAAACGAGTCTGTAAAAAAATCTTGATAGATATCTGTAGGCACTGCCAAATACAGCACTCGTTCTGATTCCAATTTTTCCAATGCTACTCGATAATTAAGAAATTGACCAACAGCCGTATGGAATTCTGACAGCGCCGACAAGCCCACAAAACTTTTTACTTCGACTGCTATTTTTTGCATCCCCTTTTCTGCCGAAAGTAATTTTTCTCCTCCCAAATCTATCTGCATTTTTACTTGAGAAGTTACTCTTAGAAATAGAGGATCGTGAGTAATTGTCCATCCATCTTTTTCCAAAGCAGAACGTACTGTGTTGTGAAAGATATCTTTGGCTGACATGATTTAAAAAACTGTTTTACTAGAGCCAAAAAGAGGTTAATTAACCGATGCGTAGGACACAATATGTATATAGTTTGTAGGATGCGGACGGCGCACCGAGAGCGCTATAAATAGCGAACCAAACTACTTTTGACATAAGTCTTATTATCTTATAATTAGACTCTTTCAACTTCTATTTTAGAACCTTGGGGGGATTTAGAAACTTTAACTTGTGCGGGCAATCTTTCGCCCAATTCTCGAACGTGGGTAATCACTCCAATCAGCCTTTCTCGCTGCCGCAAAGATTCTAAAATTTGAGTAACGCTTTCGAGAGTTTCCGTATCTAAAGTACCAAATCCTTCATCTAGAAATAAGCTGCCCAAGTGAGCTCCTTGAGACAGCTTTTCTGACAAAGCTAAAGCCATTGATAAGGAAGTGGCAAAGGTTTCGCCACCGGAAAGAGTACGCACTCGTCTAGCTTCGCCACCGTTCCAATTATCTGCTACCCAGTATTCGCCGTCTTGGTTTATTAGTTTGTAGCGATTTTCGGTTAATTCTTGCAAAATTAAGGTGGCGCTGCCGACTAATTCTGCTTCTAAATGTTCTAAAATGTATGATTGAAATTCGTTGGATTTGAGGTTCTGCGCTAAGGTGTGATAAGTTTGCTCTTGTTCTGAGAAATTTGTGATTTGCTGTGACAGTCTTTCGGCTTGTTCGAGATTTTGAGCTGCTACTTGAATCCAAGCTAACAGTTCGGCGCGGTTGTTGTTGGCTTGTTTGAGGTTTTCTTGGGCGGTATGTTTTGCCGATCGTACTTGTGCTAATGTATTCTCATCGGTAGTTCTGCCTGCGATCGCCTCGCTCAAATCTTTCGCCCGCGTCTCTAACTGAATTTTTGATTCGCGGTGAGAGCGAATAGCATTTTCCCATTCTGATTGTTCCTTAACTGTCGCAACCGCTGCTAAAAATGTCTCTTCCGTGAAATCAACCGCTGTTAATTTTGCTGACCAATCCAGGTTTAACTGCTGTTTCTGGGCTTGGGCTTGTCCAAAAGCTTCTCCCGCTTGTTGCTCTCTCTCTGCTGCTTGAATAACCTTATTTTGAGCAGTTTGATAGGATTTTTCGGCAACTTTCAGCAGATTTGCCAAGTCTTGCTTGTCTTGTTCTAAGACTTTTGCTAAATTAGCATAAGGTTGATATTCGGTAATTTGATAAAGCGCATTTACACAACTTTGCAACTGCTGCTGGCGGCGGTCTGATTCGGCGATCGCATCTTGATATTCCTGCTGTTTAGCTGCTTGAGTCGCCACCGCCAAATTAAATCTTTCCTGAAAATTATCATATTCCAATGATGCCATTTGAAACTGCTGTTCGGTTTGGCGGTATTGGCGATCGCTCTCTTTAAGGATTGCCAACTCCTGCTGCAACCCCAAGCTTTCCCAATGAGGAGTCTCCAGAACTTGAGTGATTTCCTGCTGCAATTCGGCAACTCTATTCCCCGTTAATTCCAACATTTGAGCAATTTCTGACTCTTTTTGCAGGCAGGCTGAAACTGCACTTTTTCCCTCAGCCGCCAACTTTTGAGCATCTTGAAAAACCTGATTTGCTGTCGCCAATTTCTGCCGCAAACCAGCGACATCGACAATATTAGAATTCGGCAAAGGAGGGAGGCTCTCGCTCTCAGGATGCACCCCCCCGCACACCGGGCAAGTATCGCCGGAATTCAGCGACATTCTGATAGCAGCAACACTCTCTAAACGTGCCACTTCCGCATTAGCGGTTTCCGCCGCTTCTAACTCGCGGGCGCACTCTTTTAGCCTGATTTCGGCTGCTTCTAAATTAGCGGTAACCTCCACATAATTATGTTGAGCCCTTTCCTTCTGGGCCAGAGATTTATCCAACTGTTCTTGCTGAGTCTTTTGCTGCTTGCTAATTAGCTGAACTTCCATCAATAAGGGTGAAATTTGCTGCAATTGCTCTAAACGTTTTCCTCCCGGCGAATACTGTGCGAGCTGTGCCGCTGCTTGAGTAACTCGAAAACCCGCGCCTTGAATTTTAGTGTTAGCAGCTTGCAGGTCTTTATCTGCTGCCATAAAAAAGCGGAGTTTTTCCTGTTGAATTTTTTGGGCAAGCGCAACTTCTTTTTCTAATTGAGCGCGCTGTTCTTCATATACTTTAGCAGCAGCTAGAGCATCTTCGCGAGCCTTAATTTGTGGCGCTAGCACCTCTTCTTTCGCTTTTGCCGCGTCAAGTTGCTGCTGCTCTACTGCCAGCTCAGAGCGAGCTTTAATTAACTGCTTTCGCGCTGCCACCGAGGCACTTGCGGCAGTTTCATACTGACTGCGAGCCGATCGCACTAAAGCCCAATCTCCCTGTAAATGATTGGCAGCTTGCGCTCTGTCTAAACGCTGTGCTAAAATTGCAACCTCAGCAGAATTAGCATTTAATTGGGTCAGTTCTTGTTGTAACTCTTGCCAGCGAGCGATTTGCGAAAATAGCTGTTCCTCTTCATCTAGATCCTTCTGAGCTTTCATCACAGCGCGATCGAGCTCAGGCAACTGCTGCTCTAAAATCAAAAGTTGCGATCGTCTTTGATCCACCTCATCAGCCGTCGGCGCACTCAAATCCGCTAGCTGCCTTTCCACCATTTCCCGTTCCTGTTTCAGCAACTTTGCGAGTTCATTTGTTTCCTTCCGCATCTGCTCAAAAATCTCAAATCCTGCAAGCTGCCGCAAAATTTCCCGACGTTTGGATGTATCCCCTTTAATAAACTCATCAAACTTGCCTTGAGGCAGAACAATTGCTCGCGTAAAAGTATCAAAATCCATTCCTAAAATCTGTTCAATGGTATTTTGAACAGCAACAATACTCGTCCCTAAAGTTTCCCATTGACCATTTTCCCAGTTGTCCAAAATCACCTTATTTTCCGGAGATTTCGGACGAAAACGCCACCTTCGCGTCACCCGATACTGTGCCGAACCCACAGCAAAACGCAACTGCACTTTTAAATTTTCGCTGCCTTGACTTGCCAAATCACTTACTTGTTTGCCGCTGCGAGTTGTCGTGCCAAAAAGAGCGTAAGTCATGGCATCTAACAGTGAAGATTTGCCCGCACCTGTAGCACCAGTAATTGCAAACAAATCGAGTTGAGAAAAATCTAAGCGCTGTTCCTGGCGGAAGCTGGTAAATCCTTCGAGAATAAGTTCGAGTGGACGCATACTGATTTTAGTTTTAGGATTTGGGGTTTTAGATTGTATTACTCTTTACCAGGCTCCGCCTGGTAATGCAGATCGGGAGGCTCTGCCTCCAATTTTCCTATTTGCCTGGTAACGCATATCCGCAGGCTCTGCCTCCAATTTTCCTATTTAAGCGCGAGGCTGAGCCTCTGGATATTTCCAGACGGAGCCTGGGAACCAGTTATTGTATCTTTTTACCCATTTAATTGTTAACTGTTTCCTTAAACTTCTTGTACAAGTTTTGAAATTCCTCCAATACTGCCGGTTTCGGTGTCGTTCCCAAGCGGTTTTGATAATAGTTGCAAAACTCTGCTGCCGGATCGAAATTATTGGGATCGATATTAGTTATTTCTGTTGCTTCTAGCGCTGCATCTGGATAGCGCGGTTCAATTAACAGCGCTTGAGAACAAATTTGGCGCACTCGATCGGCAAGTCCGATTTGCGGACTGTCCAGTTCGACAATTACTTTCAAGAAACCCGGGTGATACTGATGAGCTTCTAAAGTTTCATCGAGATTGTCGTTATGACATTTAAGCACTTTTAACGGCTTGTGGCAAGCCACAGGCTTAAATTCTACCTTTGCCTGACTTCCCGGCTCAACTTCTATCAAGCAAAATCCTTTTTCCTGTTCCGCTTCTCCAAAATCTAACTGAATCAAAGAACCGGAATAATAAGCGGGAGAAGTCTCAGAAATCCGCTGGTGAATGTGGATGTGTCCGAGGGCGACATACTGAGCTTCCGGCGGCAGAGTTTGCGATGAAAGCAGGTATTTTTCTCGCGTGTAATAAGCGACTTCGGATTTTGCCAATCGAGCGCCGTCAATGCTCATGTGTCCCATGAGAAAATTGACAGTATTGTCTCTAAAATCCCTGGTTAAATCTTCGAGTAAATATGCTACGATTTCGCGGTAATCTTTTCGGCGCTCGGCATCGCCAGACTGCCAGAGAGAATTAGCATCTAACAGTCTTTGTTCGGAAGCAAAAGGCATCGCTCCCACACAAAGTTTACCGCTTTTTGTATTGAGAGTAATCGTGCCGCCGTCTGCAGAGCGCCTGGGTTTGCCTAAAGCGCGAACACCGGCGAGGGAAAGCAATTGCGCGATGCTGTCGATGCGGGATGCCGAATCGTGATTACCGGCGATCGCAATTGCGGGAATTCCTGCAGCTTGGAGTTCGCAGAAAAAGTTATAAGCAATGCGTTCGGCGTAAGCGGTGGGGTTGGGCACGTCGAAAATGTCGCCTGCAACGAGCACAGCATCGACATCTAAGGCTTTTGCTTGCTTCAAAATCTGTTCGAGGGCGATCGCAATTTCAAAAGTGCGATCGATCCCTCGAAAACGTCGCCCTAAATGCCAGTCAGCAGTATGAATTATTCGCATAGTACGAGGAGTCTTTTGTTTATTTTAATAGAAACGCGCCACTTTTCAATCTTCCTCATTTTCTTGAATTGCTGTTTCAATCTCATCAGGATATGCCTCAGCATAACTAAAAGCATTCACCAAATCTGCTGCACAGAGATCGGGATGACTTTCTAAAATATGAGCATCGCTGGCATCTTGACGGCGATAACTTATTAACAGCCAAACAGGAATCCGCGTTTTTCGGATACAGGCGGTACCACCCATGACACCGGGAGTCTTTTGAATTCCATACCCAAGGTATTCTATCATTTCTACTCACTCCGAAGGACGGTTAACTCGAATCAGTAAACTTCTCACTGATTCTCGATTCGCAATAGCTTCATTAATGCGTAAAGCCAACAGCTCCCTATTTGAATCATCTTTACAAACAATGATACCAGCATGGTCTGGTTGTAATGTATGCAGCCTGATAAAATGACGGCGATTGAGCGTTAAAATAGCGCGGTCAATACTCACTGCAAAAGCTAACACTTCTTCATCAGGAATTTTTTGATTAGCATTTCCCGCTTCCTGTACGGTAAGGACATTGTGACCTAAAGTCCTCAACAATTCCACAACCCGCTTCGGAAATTGTTCATCTGCATAGAAACGCGCCACTTTTCAATCTTCCTCATTGTCTTGAATTGCTATTTCAATCTCATCAGAATATGCCTCAGCATAAGCCCAAGCATTCGCCAAATCAGCGGCACGCAGAGTCGGATAGTCTTCTAGGAGTTCAGCTTCAGAAGTACCTAAACGGCGAGCATTCACCAGCACCCAAACAGGAATGCGCGTTTGTCTGATGCAAGCATCGCCGCCGCACACGCCGGGAGTCTTTTGAATTCCCGACCAAAATTTTCTTAAACTTTGAGCTAGTAATTCTATAGCTTGAGCCTTCTCTTCGGGAGTTAAAGCCAAGAGTTGCGGTTGCAATTCTTTCAGTGTCATCTTTGTAATTATTGAGGTCATGAATATTAATTTTTTTTGCGATACAGGTATTCTAGCACTGGTGGCTAAATCAAAACGTTCATTCAACAGGCTTCACATCGTGAAACCGAGTATAATCAACCACCCGCCCTCCCGTCGCCGATTTCAAAAGAATATCGACAAACCGCATATTCCACATAATTTCAGACGCCACAAAAGAATGTCGCGCGTGAATAGTTTGCGAAACTGTTTCGTCAATTCCTGTTAACGTAATTACAATTTCCGCTTGCTGTTCCATCAAGTCTTGGGCAGTAAGTTGGTACAAAGGACTGCTCTCCTCAATTGCGTGCATAACCGTCCAAGTTAATGCAAAAATCGGAGAATGACTCCGCACCAATTGCAAATCGTAAAAACGCCGCATAAATTCTCCTTCCGATGTTACCTCGTCGCGGATCAAAGTAGCTCGCTGCTGCGCTTCTAAAATTTGGTTGAAACGCTGATTTGCCGTGCGGTACATCAGAGTCGGAACGCCGTTGAAAGGAGCGATCACAGCTACGCGGCTGAAGATAACTCTAGCTGTTGGTCGGGAAAATCTAGCAAAAGCCAGTCCCGTAATCATCGCGACTCCCCACAAACCAAAAAGCGCTTGGATCGCGACTATAGTATTAGCGTAATCCGTGCGCGGATACATAGAGCCGTAGCCGATCGTCGCCATTGTTTGCACGCTGAAATAAAAGGCATCTTGGAAAGAACCCGGCCGCGCGTTAGCAATGCAATCTCCTCCCGCCAAGTAAGCTAAGGCAAATAAAGAATTTGTGACTGTATAGGAGAGACAAATGAGCATGAAAAATCGCGACCAAGAAAGAGTTAGCAGCCTGTGGTAGAGGTCGGCAAAATGCAGGCGAGGTACTCCCAACTTGACAATATTTAAGGGGAATTGTCCTTGGCGACTGACTAAACGAGCCTGTGGCTGGCGGTTGTGGTGAGTTTTCATTGCGATTTGTAACTCCTGCTGTTTCAATTTGTAACTATTGCTTGGAGCGGGAAAACTTATCCTTTAGACTGATGTCTGATTCCAAAAATTCGGATAAAAGCGGAGTTTAGAAATGGTTGAGCTTAACTGGCGTGACTATCTCGTTATGGTTTCTTTTGTGGCTTCTATTGCGGGTCTAGTCCTGCTGGGTGATAATCGCAACTCACCGCCAACGGACGATCGCACTTTGAGCGAAGAAATCCTAATCAAGATGAGCTTTACTTACTGGATAGTGTACTGCATCTCTTTTTTCGGGCTGAAACTTCACCTACCAGAGGATAGCTGGTTATTGCTCAGTTTGAAGCTGACTACGGTTCTTTCTTACTTGTTGACTGCTTCTAGCATACTCAGCCTGCCGCTGCAACGCATGGCTGTCCGACGAGTTGAAGATTAACAAAAGGTGTTTGTAGTGAGGACTTCAGTTCAATGGCACTGAAAAAGTGAGCAAAAAAAAATCTGTAAGGCAAGCTCTGCATAGATAATTGCCTTACCAACCAAAATATCTCTCTCTAGTATGCCCAATCGTGCGTCTATTCT
>JACJNV010000115.1 GCA_014695175.1 Microcoleus sp. FACHB-DQ6
TCAACATTTTTGCCTGCCTTTACTTGATTTTAACCAGATGATATCACCATCTACCCCTTTTGCCTAGAATGACCTCCTACTCTACCTTTCAGAGATGCCGTGAAAAGTAAGATCGGTGATCTACCTGTTACCCGTGCTGCCCGTAAAGCTTCCATCAGGGCATCGTATGTTTGCCCTTGGCTAAAAAGTGCCATTGAAGAACGACTGATAGCCTCACTGCGAGATATTTCTCCTTGCCACCACTGCAAAGCTGCAAAAATACCCAAACCAGAAACAACGATAAAAGCACCAGACACTCCAAAAGTAATAAATTGCCACCTACGTTTTTGTTTCCGAGCGCTAACTTGAATAAAGTCTCGCTCCTCCTGCGTCATTTCATTTGCACGTTTTTGCAACCAATCTCCTGCCACCGTCAACGACGCACCCCGCAACAATCCTCCAGAATCATGATTGTTATTTTTCCACTCCCGCAGGGCTACCTTCAGCCGTTCTTGCCAAGTCCGAAACTGACGATTCGCATTAATCCACTCGCGCAGCGTTCCCCATTCTCGAATCAGCGCTTCATGCACCACCTCTACCGTATCTTCCGGTTCTTGCCGTCCCGTCACTACCAAACGCGCTTGATATCCAGCTAAATAACTGACCAAATTCCAGTTATCTTCCCCCACTTCCGCACGGGTAGCAACGCGCCTGGTATCTTCTGTTCCTTCTCCCGGACGCACTAATTGCACAAAAATTCGCTGTGCCTGCTTTTTCTCTATTTCATTCAGTTGTTGATAAACCTGTTCGGCATGATTGGCAATGGCTTTTTTCACACCGCCAATTTCTTCATAAGCCTGGTGAGTTAACTCTCGATTTATTTGCTTTTCCCACAAACGAGTTAGGGCAAATTCTAATAATGGTAAATTCCCCGGTTCTTCCCCCACATCATCAAGAATGCGTTGGGTTAATTGGGCTTCTAATTCTACTTCCGACTTTTGGGCAGGTAATTCAATTGCTTGTCGTAATTCCTCCCGTTTCATCGAACTAAGTAACTGCGGTGTAAACTCCTGCAAGGCATCCCGTAACGGACGATAAGAAAGCACATAACCGTAAAAATCAGCCCGTAAAGTCAAAACTAATGTAATATTTTCTTCTGCAATAGCTGTTAGCAACGCATCAGCAAAGCGTTCCCGTTCTTCCTGCACCTGACAAAGGGTGTACAGTTCCTCAAATTGGTCTGCAACTAACAATAACCGTTTACCTGGGTTGCGCTCTAAAATCCGAGATATTACTTGCTGTAAGGTGATTTTACCTTGCAGCATATCACTTGCCAATCCCACCGCTGACCGCAGTTGTTGAGTTTCACCTGCTTCGGGTTCTAAGTGCCGCACTAAGGCAAAAGCTAACTGCACAAACGGTTCTTTGCCCGGACGGAAAGATTCAATTAACCAGTTTCCCTCTTTTCGCAATTGGGGAATTAATCCCGCATACACCACAGAAGATTTACCGCTGCCGCTTGGCCCAACCACTGCTACCAAAGGTTGTTTGTGCGTTACTTCTACTAAATTACTGACAAATTTTTCCTGTCCGAAAAAGAAGTCGGCATCTTCTTCCCCAAAGGCAGACAATCCTTGGTAAGGATTGGGCGGAATCACATCTTCAACAGCAATTACACCCTGAGCAATCGGAGAATCAATTAAATTCTTTTTCTTGAAAACAGGAGTTTCATGCTCTCGGAAACTCATCATCTGCGAGCAACCTAAGTCGTAGGCTTCTTCTAACGTATATCCAGCAGCGATCGCATCATAAAACCCTACAGCAAAGGCAAGGGCTGCTCGATCTCCCACGGCTCGATTCATGCCAATGACATAATTAACGTATTGGCTAATGGCCTCTGCCTGTACTTCCGAATAACAAGCATTGAGAATTACACACTCTACACCTTTCTGGGCAAACAATTTAAACATACTAGCTAGGGCGTTTGTCTGCACCAGCGCCATTTTTCCGGTATCGTCTTCTAGGACAATTCCATCTGCTCCCGCACCATGTCCGCAAAAGTGAACAATATTCGGTTGATAATCTAAGATAGCCCGGTAAAAGTCACGGGACGCACCGCCCATTTTTGTTCTAATTTATACTGATCTCGCTTATTTGCTCGTCGCAATCCTTCGTCAATTTCCCGGATCTCTTGATCCAATCGCAGGGGAGCGGTATTGGTAGGATTGGCTGCCAGAATCAGAATTGTTTTGACTGTGTTGTTGTTAGTCATGGCTTCGGAAATTGCTCTGGTTTTCTGGAGCTTTTACCTTATGTTTGCTTAAGGAGATTTCTTTTACTTAAACGGGTAAAGGTCTTTGTATTTCTATACGGTGCTGTCTTAGTATACCACCAAACTGGCAATAAAATCTTTGATGTGCGTTAAGTAACTTTACACTGTCACAGAATGTAAACCTATCATAACCAGTGGGATTGATTTGCTTGAGTTTTTCAACAAATTTAACTGTGTTTGCTTTATTTCGGGTTCGATAGTAATTTTCTGGCGATTTAAATGTTATAGCAATCCTTGCAGGAGTCGTAAATTTTTGACCCCACCCCAACCCTCCCCTTATCAAGGGGAGGGAGTAAGAAATTCACAAATGATTTAGGATGGCTATACGTACTTAGCAGCAGGTTGAGGGGACGATCGCACTTGTCTAAAGAATGGTTAAGATTTCCGATGTGTAGCTAGGCATTCGTTAAGCTATATTGACGGGTTTTCACTCATCAGCTTCGCAGGTAAAGGATAATCAGCAATATTCTAGTTAATCATAGTCGGGAGAGAAGTAATCATGGCAGAAATTGAAGTTATTGTAGAAAGTTTGTGGGAACTTGATGAGGATCAGCTAGCAGCACAAATTGGCGATCGCGCTCAAGCCATAGAGGATGATGCGGCTGGACGTGGAACAAGAGGAATAGACCCAGCTTCCCTGGATTCGATTGATGTGAATGTTGCCGCTAGAGCATCGATCGATCTCAAGCTCCTAGAAGCTGGCCAGCAGTTGTTCGATCGCGTAAACCCCTTAGTTTACGACCTGATGTGCAAACCCCTCGGAAACGCTCCACAGACTCAGAAAATCCTCGATGAAGCGATCGGACAGAATTACACTAAAGCTGCTGGGATGTTAACTCCTGTTCTAATCTCTGGACTGGGACTTGCTCCTGCTATTGCTACTCTCCTCGCTACGTTGATTATCAAAAAGATTGCCAATTATAGCGCTACTGCAATTTGTGACAATTGGAAGCAAAACCTGCCCCAACCCACAAGCTGAGCTATAAAGGGAACTTCCACCGAAGGCGGAGGAAGTTCTGTTCCAGGTTTGGTCAACTCGATCGCACTAACACCTCAAGCCATTTGTTCGCGGGTTTTGAGAGCGACAATTCCGTCTGGATTCAAACCTTTTTTCTGCTGGAATTCCTTGACGGCTGTATCTGTTCCCGGCCCAAATTCACCATCAACCCCAACTACAACGCCAGCCTTTTTCAAGCCTTCCTGAAGCTTGATTACATCTGAGCCTTCCATTCTGGGCATCGCCAAGCGCAACGTTCTGGGCTTGTCATCCCACGGCGCTTTAGCAAACCCTTGAGCAGGCGATTGATTAAGTGCATCCTCGGTTTGGGGGCCAAAGCCGCCATCCTCGCTAATCTTTGCATCCGGGTTGTTCTGATTCCAAAGCTGCTGAAATGCGAGTATTGAGTTACTGCGAAGATCGATCGTCCCGTCGCCTATGTAGTCGAAGTGAGGCGGATCGCCCGGTAATGGATGCCAGCCATATTGCATCAAATAAGATTCCCAGCCTCTGGCATCTTCAATGTCGATCGCTAGCCCTGTTTGGTGATTGCTGGTGCCTGGTGGCGCTACAGGATTGGAGTTGTTGAAGCGATCGTTATACAATAACATTTGCTGGGCGATCGTGCGGTAAGCAGAGTTCACCTCCATCGTTTGACCTCGATCTTGAATAGCTCTCTGAAGTGCCTCTTTTGCCGGGGTTTGTACGTAGGGAAAAGCTGCATCCAGCAAGTCTACATTAAGGTCATCAAAACTGACAAAGGCATCTGGCATCATCAGTTGCAGTTGATAAATCAACTGTTGAGATAAGCCATTGACCACCGCAGTCGAAGACATGGGGGCATCTTGGAGCAATCCCGGGAAACTGCCTCTAAGTTCCAACATATCCCGTTGGACAAATTCTTCACAGGCTTCGATAATTACAGGTTGATTAAATAGAATGTCGCTTGAGTTAGTCATGGTTTTATCCAATCAATTTGAATTTGGTCAGTCCTCGATTCATAAACTCTATCCGTAGGCGATGCACACCGCACCTTACCTCCACATAGCTTGTGAAAATTACTTGATTGTGTCAGTCTAATTGGTTACACAATCGATTTTATAGTCCCAATTCTTTGTGTGTTTGGACACCGACAACACCATCCGCCGTTAGCCCTTTTTGCTGTTGAAACTGTCGCACAGCACGATCGGTGTCTTTACCAAAAACGCCATCTGCTGAAACATTTATTCCTGCCGCGATCAGCGCTTCTTGCACTTGACGCACATCCTCACCTTGCATTATTGGCTCGGTAAGTGTGAGAACCCGAACTTCAGGCATTCCTAAAAACAGAGCTTGCTCGGCCAAGCGCCTGCGTGTCAGCCCTGGCCCGGGTTCACCATTGACTTTATTCCACACAGGAAACTGATTGGCTGCTCCTTGATAATCTCCGTTGTTCAATAGCTTCAGAAGAGTTGAACCTCCAAAACCTTCTGCTCCTGGGCCCACGTTGAAACAGAAGCAAACCAGTGCAGAAAACTGGTTGTCATCGATCTCAACTTCAACGGCATCCTCAACATAGGATTCAAACTTTTCTAAATCTTCCCTCAGCAATTCTTCTGCTTGGGTTTGGCTAATAGTCAGTTCGGGATAAACATCATCGCCCGTGTGTCCGTAACCAATTGTCCAAACTCCACCGCCATCATCATAAGCAGTGAGTTCACATCCTTCAAAGGTAGTGAGAAGCTTGAAACCTTCTTGATTGATATGCTTTGAACCTCTGCCTTCTACCACATCAGGAGGTTGTTCGTCTGGAGGATGAATATGATATGTTTTAGCCACACTGAAGCTTAAAGCATCAATTAATGCTTTTACTTGCCCATTAGTCTCCGTGACTTTAATAGCTAGGTCGTCTTTGATTTCGTATACGCGACCATCGCCGAAGAGTTCCAACGATCTTTTTGGCATTTTAGTTTTTCCTTTTTACAAGGTAGGTTCAGTCAAAAGAGGCATCTTGAGTATCCGAACGCAAAAGTTTTGCCTATTTTATAAATGAGTGAAAAGAGTCTATTAATTAATGATTTCGATCAAAAGTCTTGGCTTGACGGGTAATTTGGTTATTATATAGGTCTGTTCCACAGTAATGTTCGCGATTTGCCCAAACCTTTACAAAAATTCATTCACCTTGACAATCGGCTTTCCCAATCTCTCTGATTCACTACGCGCAGTTTTGGCTCATATTCCGCAGATGTAACTCATCTTATTGCAATAGTCCGGACAGTTTTTAATTCGCAGTCTGAAACCCTGGATTTCCGGGAAAGTAACTCGATATGTAAAGCTATCATCCAAAAAGCGATCGCTTCGTCAAGACTTACGCACAAAGTGCTTTGACTCGCCGCGAATTATAGCGGCTTCAGTCCTCGGATTTTATGAGGACTGAAGTCCGAAGGATCGAACCAGTTTTAATGTCCTTAGCTACACAATGTACGGAGAATCGATCGGCTTTGCCCGATTAATCGCCACCAAAGTCTGGTAAATCAAAGCCGAAATCTCAGCGCGGGTAATATCCCGCTGCGGCGAAAGCCAATCGCGGGAAGGATAATTAACCACAATCTTCAAAGCAGTTGCTGTGGCGATCGCACTTAAAGCAAAATTAGGAATTTGAGAACGATCGATGTAAACTTTCAAAGAATCAGGATTGCCGCCCTTGAGTTCCAAACCGTTAACCAAAGATACGATCGCCTCACTCTTAGTCAAATTCTGATTCGGGCCGAACTTCAACCCCGGAAACCCCGCCAAAAACCCCCCCCGATTTGCCCGTTCGATCGCACTTCTCGCCCAAAAACTAGCAGAAACATCAATAAAATTTGTAGCCGGCACCCTCGGAATCGGACTAAACGCACTCACCAACAGCGCCGCATATTGAGCGCGGTTTAAACTGTCATCAGGCCGAAAAGAACCGTCAGGAAAACCGCTAATTATATTCGCCGCAGCCAAAGCTTCAATAAACTTCTGTGCCCAATGTCCAGAAATATCGCTGAACACCGCACCCCCGATATTCGGATTGCCGCCGCCCTTTCTCACCGCAGCTTGCACAGCTTTAAAAGCATTCACTTTTCCGTAACCAAACCAATCGCTGCGGCCGTTGTTAGGATCGTAATTCCCCATGCGATTGCCCAACTGGGGATCGGGATCGGGATCGACAATTTTCTCAGCAGTTTGTTCGAGAATTCCCCGCACTTCCCGCGCCGTCAAACGGGGGTTAGCCGAAAGTATCAACCCTGCAACCCCAGCGACTACTGGAGTGGCGCTGGAAGTACCGCCAAAAGTATCAGTATAGTCCCCCCAGTCGTAGCCCCGATCGCCCACTCGATCGGCAGTAAACACCCCCAAACCGGGCAAATACTGCGTCACCTGCGGCGGCGTGCCGATATATCCGGTTTCTGGCAACCAAGTTCCCGGCGGCGCGTTGTTGCTGGGGGCACAAACCGAGATGCTGGTGCCCCAATTGCTGTAGGCTGCTTTTTTGTTGAGGGAAGTGGAAGCGCTGACGGCAATTACGTCGGGGTGGACGGCAAATCCGTTTAGCCATCTAGTTTGACCGCCCAGGATGTTGTTGGGCCAGCCTTTTTCGTTAATTGTGCCGTTGACTGGGCGGTTGGCATTGCCCGCCGCGAACAGAATAACGCAGCCTCGGCCGCCCCGCCCTTGGGTTGCTGCTTTGGTGATAACGGCACTCTGCCGCAGGGAAAGGGGATAGTAAACTGTCGCAGGCCCCCAACTGCAAGAAATGACGGCGGCACCTTTTTCGATCGCCCAATTAAATATTTTTTCGACAGAATCGTCATCGAGAAAACCGCTGGTACGGATGGGCATCAGGGCGCATCCGGGGGCGACGCCGACAATGCCTTTGCCGTTTTCTTCAGCAACGGCGACGCCGGCACAACTTGTGCCGTGGTTGTCTGAGTCGGCGACTGGCATCGGGGAAGTGTCACCCTCTTTGAAATCGATGGGTGAGACGATTTTGCCTTGGCCTTGAAAATCTGGGTGGGTGATGTCAACTGAATCGTCGGCGATGGCAATTACGATCGATCGAACTCCGCGAGTCATGTTCCAAGCTGGTTCTGCATAAATTTGAGCACCGCCGACAAGTTCGTTGCCGCCTTTGTTGTTTAGATACCACTGTTTGGGATAAAGCGGATCGCGGGGCGTGTAATGCTGCTGCGTCTCTACTAAAATGTTGGGTTCGGCTACGAGAACTTCTGGATATCTTGTCAGGCGGTTGGCAATTTTAACCGGGTTTTCTGTTGCTTGTTTGGTGACGAAGCAGACGAAAGTGTTGGGAATTCCTTCTACTGGCCGGACTATTTTTAAAGCTGCTGCATTGGCGATCGCCTTTCGCGATTGTTCATCTACTTGTTCGCCAAATTGAATGGTAATTTGGTCGGTTATATAAAAGAATGTACTCGGATTGTTCGCGGGGCAATAGACGTGGCTGGCAAAAGCTACGGCATCGCTGGCGCGGGCTGCTTGCATTGCGGCTTCTAGGCTAGAGGGCGCAACGAGATATTCATCGAGATTGCTTTGGCCGACGCGGCGGTTGAGTTTTGCCCCAGTTGTTGCAGCCCAATCGTTTGAGGCTGATGCTGTTGATGAGGGGCGGACTGTAAAGCGATCGTCCGCTTTTGACAGCAGCAATTCGTCGCCGCCGCGCTGCAAAATCACTGCCAGACTTTCTTCTGGAACTCCGATACCTTGATAATTTTGGAGAATGTCGGAGGTCGGTTTGCCGGGTTGTACCATCAGAAATGTTCCTGTTTGACTTTGATGTCTATTTATCAAACATATTTATAAGCCGTCAGGGATGTTTTTACCATGAGGGGTTTGAAACTGTAACTAACAGCGGTAGTTTTTCCATCAGTCCGCGTCGGACTTAGTTTGTGCTATCGCGTTGCTAGCGGTTGAAAGCGCCGAGTCTTTTTCGAGATCAGCGAGTTTTTCAGATAAACACGCTCAAATAAACACGCTAGGATTAACATTAAAAAATTCTCCCAGCGCCTTAGCTTGCGCCTTGCTAATCGCCCGTTTCCCATTAACCACCTCAGAGACTACTCCTTTGGAACCAATCACGCCCACTAAATCGGCTTGTTTGAGTTCGCGAACTTCCATGAAATGCAATAGAACATCCTGGGGAGTCGCTTCTGGAATTGGGTAATATTTTGATTCGTATTCTTCGATCAACAGCCCCCAGAGACTCAGTAAAGTTTCTTCTTCTAGTGTTAATTCTTCCTGGGACATCAGAGATCCAAATTCTGCGAGGGCAATATCGTAATCTTCTTCGTTCAGGATGGGCTTAGGCTGCGATTTCGCCAGCAGTTGACCGTAAGCTATTTTTTCAATTGTGATGTTCATAGTTCATTCAATTCTTTATGACAACAAAAGGAAGAAGAAAGCAGGAATAATATTGTCCTGAAGTTTCTCCGAGGTGGGTGTTTGTTTCTCGGTGTCATGCTTTTAACCAGTGGAGTGAATGTTTTTGATTTATTGATTGAATACATCAGGGAATTTGTAACGATTCCCCGATGTATTTAGGGGAACCTCAACCTATTTTCTGCTTGACTTCATCTTCATCATTCCAGTTAATTTTGCTATATTCGGCATGGGTTAAAAACTTCTTAAAAAGTACATATCCGGTGCTATAGTTAATTGGTACAATTAATCTATAATGTTTACCTTTAATATTAAAAATAGTATATCCATAGACTTGATCGACCGATTTAGAATACCCCTGTCGGATCTCTTCTAGCGATTTCCAATCGTTGTCTTCCATGACCTTGCACCAGGCTGCGATCGCAGCCTTGGCATCGTCGGAGTAGGATTCGATCGCACTCTCCAGATTTTTCTTGGAAATTAGCCTCATTCCAGTACCGTTTTTTACACGACACCTCTATGTTCTCACTATGAGAACATACTGTCAAGTCTCTACTTGAATTTTTCCTAAAAAGCCTTTTGCCCGATCGAACCCTTTGACATTTCAACAAATTTGGTTTACACTTAGCCGGTTGCGATCGCCAATGGTAAGATCGGCTCAAGCTAAATATTTTTTTAAAGCGCACAGGCGCAAAGTAATTTCATGGTATACTCTGGAACTGTTTGCTGGCTTCGCTCCACTGCCCGGATTACGATCGGGGCGATCGCAGCTTTTACCCTGTTGCAACCGCTCCAAGTCCAAGCACAACAACCTTCTGGGCCAGAGAACCAACCGCAAGTCGAACCCGCCGACGACCCCACAGACCCCAACAATCTTCGCCCTCTGACGCAAGACAGCAGCCTGCTGAGCGTCCAAGGAGGCCAGCGTTTGATGACAGAAGCCAGCAGTGCTATTTCCAATCAAAATTACACACTCGCCAGTCAAAAACTCCAAGAATCCCGCCAAATTTTCAATCAACTGTCCAACTTCTACCAACAACTGGGGAGCAGTTTTGCCGGAATAGACATCCGCTTGGCCGAAAGCCACCGCACCAAAGCTGTAGAAACAGCCCAAATGCGCGACGAAGCTACCTACCGGCTGGCGTTGGTACACCGGGCGCAAAATAAGCCCGAACTGGCTGTGCCCCTGCTGATTCAGATTATTCGATCGCAGCAGCCAACTCGTGATTTGGGCAAGAAAGCTTACCAGCAGTTACTGGAATTGGGTTTTGTGGATTCGCCCTTTCCCCGGCCTGCCAGCAGTCAACCGAGCTCATCGACAAAATAGTTCCACTAAAATCTAAATTACAGCCGTTTATCAGAGAAACCAATGGTTACACCGTCTCAAGTAGCAGAAATGATTAAGGCAGGGTTGCCCGACGCTAAAATAGAAGTTGAGGATTTGACCGGCGGCGGTGACCACTACCAGGCGAGAGTAGTCTCTGCAGCCTTTGAAGGAAAAAGCCGAGTACAGCAGCACCAACTGGTCTACGGCGCTCTCAAACAGGCAATGGCTAGTGAAGCCATCCACGCTTTGGGCTTGGAAACCTTAACTCCCGCAGAATGGGAAGCGAAAAGTCAAGTTGCTTAATTGTTGACTTGCAAGTGGGTATCACAAGTTTGTGCTTGTGTCAAGAGTTGCTTGAAATACAACTGCTCCACTTACGCACAAAAACCACAAAAACCCGGTTTTTTTACCGGAATCTATGGCTGTAACGAAAGATTTTCGTAAAAAACGCGGTTTCTGCGTCAGTCAACGTTTAAAAATTTTCAAACAATATTAGGACCTACCATGAGTACAACAGCACATCAAAGAATTGACGAGTTGGTTAAGCAAAACAAAATCATGGTGTTTATGAAGGGCAATAAGTTAATGCCCCAGTGCGGTTTTTCTAATACTGTGGTGCAAATTCTCAATACTTTGGGAGTGCCTTACGAAACTGTGGATGTTTTGGCAGACCAAGAAATTCGTCAAGGCGTTAAAGAGTATTCCAACTGGCCGACAATTCCCCAAGTTTATATCAACGGCGAGTTTATTGGTGGCTCGGATATTATGATCGAGATGTATCAAAAGGGCGAATTGCAAGAAGTTGTAGAAGTGGCTTTGGCTTCTTAAATTAGACAGAAAAAACATATCCCCAACTTCTTAAAGAAGTCGGGGATATAACAGCAATCGCGTTTTACGTGGAATTAGGTTGATTTACTTAATTATTCGTTATAGCAATACTAAATCATTTGTGAATTTCTTACTCCCTCCCCGCCAGTTCGGGGAGGGCTGGGGTGGGGTAAAAAATTTACGGCTCATTTAGGATTGCTATACCAGGCTCTGCCTGGGAACGCAATGCGGTCGGCTCGGCATCGAATTTTTAGGCTCCCAAAGCGAGGCCGATCCTCTGGACATCGGTTCCCAGGCAGAGCCAGGGAACCCGTTACAATTCCCAATTCCCAATTCCCAATTCCCAATTCCCAATTCCCAAATCATCAAGGGTTTATCCAACCGAATTTGCTATTTAATAGTAGTCGGCTTCAGTTTGGGTCTGTGGCATTGCAAAATTGGAGGGGTCGTGAATGTAACGCGCTGCTTCTTCCTCTAGTCTGTGAATCAGATAGGGTTCCAGACCGTTGGAATGCCGCAGGGCCGCTAAATACCCGTCTAAGTAAAGCCGCAGGTCATCGAAGCGATAACCTCTATTCCACATTTCGACGAGGGCGTCGGTGAGTTTTTGGTAGTGCCGGATTGTTTGGGTGTCTTGTAGCATGGTGTGAGGTTGAAATCCTTTGTGGTTTGTATAATGACGGCGGGATTTAGGAATGGCCTCGATTGATGCTGAGTGGCTCCGCTTGAGGCTATTTCTAAATAAAAGTTTTTACCCTGCTCAACAGGCTACCCTCCATAAAAAATTTCACTCGCTGCAATGCAGTTGCTCGACTTTTGGCGCGCACCTAGAGAATTCGCTGTGCGTTTAATTGAGTCGGTATGTTGCTGAATTTGGCGGTCAAAGTGGCTGAGTCTTCCGGCTCCCGAGCGAACGGTTGGAGGAATTCTAGTTTCACTTGCGCGATTTGTCAACCTCCTGGGAGTGGGGGCTGGGTCGGGGGGATCGCTTTTGGCAGGCGGTTGGGGCATGGGATCAATCGGCTTTACACTGTCTTATTTTCATTGTAAGCTTACCGCCAGAATGATTTAACCTTTCTCCAGGCTGACCCTCCCAAATTAACCCAATATTTAAAATTCCTACCCTGGGTTTGTCCGCTGCTTTATATGCAGCTCATGCTTGAGTAGCGATGGTTACAAAACCTTGACAAAAGCTCTGTTAACCTGGTAGCCATTAGTGATATGGGAAGCTCGCCTCTGTGGAATCTGCAAGTATTTCAATTGTTGAAGGGAATCCGCACCTGCGATCGCTCTTGGGCTGGCATCTACAGCAAGTCGGTCACTGGGTGCACCAGTCAGCGGATATCAGTCACGCTAGGGAAATATTTTTCAGCCGCCAGCCAACCCTAGTCATTCTGGATGCCCAATTGCCGGATGGGGACGGTTTGGAATTTTGCCACTGGCTGCAACAGCAGCAGCAGTCGCTGATTTTGATGCTGTCGGCGCGGAATTCGGAATCGGATATTGTTGAAGGTTTGAAGGCGGGGGCAGACGATTACCTGACTAAACCCTTTGGGATGCAAGAGTTTATGGCTAGGGTGGAAGCTCTGATGCGCCGCAACCGCACGATGGTACCGCCGGCGACGCTGGAGTGCGGGCTGCTGAAAATTGATTTGGTGCAGCGCCGAGTGAGATTGTACGAGGAACATATTGAGCTGACTCCCCAGGAATTTAGCCTGCTGTACGTGCTAGCTCAAGCTGGAGGAGTGCCGCTGTCGCGCTCGGATTTGCTGCGGAGGGCGTGGCCCGATGCTATTGATAACCCCCGGACGATCGACACTCACGTACTCTCTCTGCGTAAAAAAATCGAAATCGACCCGCGACAGCCGAGCCTGATTCAAACTGTACGGAATGTCGGCTACCGACTGAATCTGGAGTTGTTGAATGGGAATCAACGGCATTCTCCCCTGGTACCGGGAGCTGTGAGTTCTTAGAGTACGATCGGGCTATAAGTCGGATTTTATTTGGGGAATTGATTGGCGATCGCATCTGTTTTCGCAGCCATAATAAAGTCATTGCGGTGCAGTCCAGAAATCGCGTGAGTCCACCAAGTAACGGTAACTTTTCCCCACTCGGTTAACAGTGCGGGGTGATGTCCTTCGGTTTCTGCTGCTTCGCCAACGCTGTTTGTAAAGGCGATCGCACTTTTGAAATCCGGGAATTCGTAGGTGCGTTCTATTTGGGGAATGCCATTTTTTTCGATTAAATTCCAGTCGGGAATTTGAGGTTTTAGCTGGACAATTTCGTAAGCTGTGAGGCGGGGAGAGTTTGGGCGGCAGGCGGCACAGCGTTCTTTTGCTAAAGGTTCCATAAATTGCTTGTTAGCGATCGGATGCTAAAAGATATTATAGACATTTTCTAATCGCAGCAAGTAGCTGGGCGCAACGTAACTAGCAAAAGAGGCAGAGGCGATCGCTGTTTCGCTCAGAAGTTATAACACCGATTTCATGTTATTATAATATGCTAATCTGATTTTGAGTAGTGAGTTTACTACACTAAAAGTTGGTTGGGAAAGCTCAATTCACGATCGGGCGATAATCCTTTTTTACCTATACTAATTAAAAGAGCGATCGCACTTTCGAGTCAACATCCTGAGTGAATTTTATTGTGGGGTGTCCCGCCCGCCCGTCAGCAACAGGCTTTCCGGCTTGTTCCACAAATAATGAATTTTCTTGTGGGTTAGCAACAGGCTTTCCGGCTTGTTCCACAAATAATGAATTTTCTTGTGGGGTGTCCCGCCCGAACCGGCTTTCCGGGCTGTTCCACATTAGATGCACCACAGTTTACTCACTTTCTTATTCAACTTTTTCTACATCAATCGCCGCTTTCTTGAAAGGACAATCATTACAAGAATAGAGTTTCGATACTTCCTCGCTGTTTAAAGTTTGTTCGAGAGGGCAACGCGACACTTCCTGTTGATTTTTGTCAAAGCAGAGGTGAAAACCTACTAACCCAAAAGTCAACACTATCCCCGCCGAAGAGTTGATGGCACCGACTACAGTACCGACAATCGCCTCTCCAATCATCCATTGATGCTGTTTCGATAATCCCATAAACCATTTCCAACTCAACTAATTTGAGTGTGGAATTTCGGGATACCCGAAGGCAAAGAATGGCTGGAACTGTGCTAGAATCGGCATTAGGGATATTCGGGACAGTCATTCGGTATCGGGATTCCCGAAACTTTCCCGAAACTTTTTTTAGCAATTTACTTTCCGAAGCTATGCCCAAGCAGGGAAAAGGCGAAAAGTCTCGGCAGCGAGTGATTGATTTGGTTGAGGCGCTGCTAAATTATCCGTTGAATGATACAAATCGCATTTATAATCTTCACGTCAGTTGGAAAGATAACACCACTGATTTACAAGTCACGGCGACGCTGGAAGCCCTGCGCCACTTGCTGGAAGATAAAGGCAGCTTTAAACCAACTGAGAAAACATCTGAAAAGCAAGTTAGAAAC
Organism: Microcoleus sp. FACHB-DQ6; assembly: GCA_014695175.1. GTDB lineage: Bacteria > Cyanobacteriota > Cyanobacteriia > Cyanobacteriales > Microcoleaceae > Microcoleus. Next base: position 14,366 of record JACJNV010000115.1, read on the forward strand.
TATATCGGTGAGGTACTGACTGATTATCTCAGAGATGTGCTGAAAATTCTAAAGGATAACCGCCCGGAGACGGCAAGGCGGGGTTGTAGCGATTGGAATTTTACTTTGAAGCTGTGGAGTAGAGACAAAAAAGAGAATTTGCAAAAGTTGGCACAAGTGTGGGGCGTTAACGGCGAACCCGGTATCAGTAGTCAGATTAACAGCGGACAAAATACTGACGGCAAAAGCGAGAATGATGATGTGCCGACAGATGCCCCTCCCGACAAAGCAATCAGGGTGGCTTTCTCTCAACTACCTGACTCTATTCCTGTGTGGAAAGGGCGGGATGAATTGGTGGAAAATTTAACGGCAAAGTTAGTACAGATGCTGCCCGATGGAACTTCGCCGCCGAAAGTATTGGCGATTATCGGGCAAGGCGGTATGGGCAAAACGAGTTTGGCTGTCAAACTTGCAGAAGCATTGGGAGTGAATTGGCAGAAGTCTGTTTCTCAAAAGGGGGAAAGTTTGCCGGGTGGCGATTATGAGTGCGCGATGTATTTCGAGGCAAAGGAGGGGACGAGTTTTGATGACGTGGCGGGATTTCTATTAAGTGAAGGTTTGGGGATTCAGGCGGCGGAAGTGTTGAAAACTGCCGATGAAAAGATTGCGAAAATTATGGCTGGCTTGCAACAAACTCGCTGTCTTTTGGTACTCGACAACCTGGAATCTATTTTGCATCCTGCTGTTGATGCGGGAAATCCACACATTTTGGCTGCGGCGCAGGTACATCGAGCAATTTCACCGGATTTGGGTAAGTTGCTGAATGCTTTGGTTTATCAGCAGCACCAATCGCAAACGATTTTAACCAGCCGGGAAGTGCCTGCAGATTTGGCACATACCCGCTATCCGGGGTTAGCACCGGATTCGGAATTGGTGCATATAGAAGTGTTGCAAGGTGTGGATTTTGCGGCGGGTGTCGAGATTTTGCAGCAGCGAAGGTTGACTGATACATTAGCTGATTTGCAGTGGATATCTCAGCGGGTTGAAGGTCAGGTTTTTTTATTAACTCAATTGGCGGCTATCGGCAAGGGAAAACCGGGGTATCTGCGGAAGCATCGCCAATTGGTAACGAAGAATGCAGAACCGATGTTGCGAGAACAACTAACAAGGCAAAGTGAAGCTGCAATAGATTTACTGCGTCGGATGTGTGTTTTGCGAGTGCCGATAGATGTCAGGGGTTTAACTTTTTTGCGACTGTATACGGATGATATTTACAAAGATATCCGCTTTGAATTAGCAGCAATACTAGCAGCACCTGCGGAATTTACAGAGGCAGAAATTAGCGAGACAGCAGCAATTTTACAGCGATTAGTCGGTGCAAGTTTGGTGCAGAGTCGTTATGACGAGGAGAAATGTGAGGATTTTTATGATTTGCACCGGGTGATTGAGGAGTTTTTGCAAGGGGAATATAGAGATGAACTGCCAAAGCTGCTGGAAAGTGTTTATAAGTTTTACTGCACTGGTAAAAATGTGAACAATCCTCAAAGTTTAGCAGATTTACAAGCTGTTCTAGAAGCTCAACATTTTGCCTTTAGGTTGGGCAACTATCCCGAAGCTTACTACTTAATCCCCCGTGAATACTTAACAAGGTGGGGATACTGGAATTTATCAAAAGAATTGTACGAGCAAATATTACCTTATGTTGAAGGCGCTCGACGTTCTTATTGCTGGATAAATTTAGGTGCAATTCATCGGGATTTGGGGAATTGGGATTTAGCAAAAAAATATTTTAAAGATGCGCTAGCCATCGCAGAAAAAGAAAATAATAAGAGACACATTGCTACTTCATTAGGGATGTTGGGAGATATCGAGCGAAATCGCGGCAATTGGGATGAAGCAGAGAAACTATTCCGGCAATGTTTGGAAATGATGACAGAATTGGGTGATCGCTCCGGCATGGCATCTTCTTGGGGTGCGTTGGGAGATATCGAGCGAAATCGCGGCAATTGGGATGAAGCAGAGACACTCTTCCGGCAAGCTTTGGCATTGAGAACAGAATTGGGCGATCGCTCCGGCATGGCATCTTCTTGGGGAGTGTTGGGAGATATCGAGCGAAATCGCGGCAATTGGGATGAAGCAGAGAAACTCTACCGGCAATGTTTGGAAATGATGACAGAATTGGGCGATCGCTCCGGCATGGCATCTTCTTGGGGAGTGTTGGGAGATATCGAGGGAAATCGCGGCAATTGGGATGAAGCAGAGAAACTCTATCGGCAATGTTTGGAAATGATGACAGAATTGGGCGCTCGCCAAGGGATGGCATCTTCTTGGGGTGCGTTGGGAAATATCGAGCAAAATCGCGGCAATTGGGATGAAGCAGAGAAACTCTTCCGGCAAGCTTTGGCATTGAGAACAGAATTGGGCGATCGCTCCGGCATGGCATCTTCTTGGGCATCCTTGGGACATATCGAGCGAAATCGCGGCAATTGGGATGAAGCTGAGAAACTCTTCCGGCAATGTTTGGAAGTAGAAACAGAATTGGGTGAGCGCGAAGGTATGGCATCTTCTTGGGATGTGTTGGGATATATAGAGCTATGTCGCGACAATTGGGATGAAGGTGAGAAACTATTCCGGCAATCTTTGGCATTGAAAACAGAATTGGGCGATCACCAAGGCATGGCATCTTCTTGGGGAGTGTTGGGATATATCGAGCGAAAGCGCGGCAATTGGGATGAAGCTGAGAAACTCTTCCGGCAATCTTTGGCATTGAAAACAGAATTGGGCGATCGCTGGCGCATGGCATCTTCTTGGGCATCCTTGGGAAATATCGAGCGAAATCGCGGCAATTGGGATGAAGCAGAGAAACTCTTCCGGCAAGCTTTGGAATTGAGGACAGAATTGGGTGATCGCCAAGGGATGGCAAAGTTGATCGGTAGTCTGGGAGAAAATGAGTTCGCTAGAGGCAATCTAGATACAGCAGAACAACTGTTAACAGAAGCTTTAGGAAAAATGCAAAAACTGGGGATGACTTGCTATATTGCCGAAACTAACTACGATTTAGCACACCTTGAGCGAAAGCGCGGCAACACAGAAGTTGCTCAACAACATTACGATACAGCACATCAAATTTTTCAACAATTGGGAGCCGCCAAGGATTTGGAGAGAATCGATCGAGAATGGCACAGCACCGATTAGAACAGGGATATGGGATTGAAGGAGGCGATTTTTGCTAACAACAAACACGTCAAACATTCAGTCCGGCAGGGGTTGAAACCGCTGCCGGACTTCGGGAGAAAGAAACAGCCCTGGGGGGTGAGGGGGAATCTGGTGCTTAGGCAATATCAACCGATCAGCTTTTTAATCAAATCCAACTTACCTAGATAGGGAGCGTAGCGCCATTTTAAGTCAAGTAAAAATGACTTTTGCAGCACGCTTTTTTGATGCGAAAAGGTGTCAAAAGTTGCTTTGCCGTGATAGGTGCCGATGCCGCTATCGCCAACTCCGCCAAAAGGTAAATAGCTTAGTCCGCCTTGCATAACCGTGTCGTTTATGCAAACTCCGCCGGAAGAAGTTTCCCGCAAAACTCGCTCTTGTTTCTCTTTATCCTTCGAGAACAAATACAAAGCTAGGGGTTTGGGACGGGCGTTGATTTGGGCGATCGCCTCCCCGAAATCATCATACTCCAAAACTGGCAAAATCGGCCCGAAAATCTCATCCTGCATCACAGGCGAATCCCAGGAAACCTTGTCGAGAACGGTCGGTGCAATATATTTATCTTCGGGGTTTGTTTGACCGCCGGCGACAATTTCTCCGTCTTTCATTAACTCTGCCAAACGTCCTAAATGATGCTGATTGATAATTCGGGAATAGTCGGGACTTTTCTGAGGCTCGTCGCCGTAAAATTCGTGAATTGCTGTTTTAATTGCCTGGATTAAATCTGGTTTAACTTTTTTATCAACTAACAGGTAATCTGGAGCGATACAAGTTTGACCAGCATTGATAAATTTGCCCCACGCAATGCGTTTAGCAGTGTATTCAAGTTGAATATCTGAGTCTACAATGCAAGGACTTTTGCCGCCTAATTCTAATGTGACAGGTGTCAGGTGTTTGGCCGCGGCTTGCATGACTATTTTACCGACTTTTGTGCCTCCGGTAAAGAAGATGTGGTCGAATTTTTCCGCTAATAATTGTTGACTGGTTTCGACTCCTCCTTCGACGGCGGCTACATAAGCGGGATCGAAGGTTTTCGTAATCAAGTCGGCGACAACAGCCGACGTGTGCGAGGCGACTTCTGAAGGTTTGAGGATGGCGCAGTTGCCAGCGGCGATCGCCCCGATCAAGGGTGATATCATAAGCTGAAATGGGTAATTCCAAGGCCCGATGATTAAAACTACGCCCAAAGGTTCTGGGTAAAGGCAGGCCGATGCTGGAAATTGCTCGATCGAAGTACGCACTTTTTTCGGCTTTACCCACGATTTAACGTTTTTGATGGCATAATTAATGTCTGCGATCGTAGCAAGTTCAAAATAAGCCTCGTACTCCGGCTTGTTCAAATCAGCGTTGACAGCATCCACAATCCGTGATTGATTGGAAGCGATCGCACTCTTGAGGTTTTTGAGTTGTTCGATCCGAAAATCCACATCCTTAGTTTTCCCAGTCGCAAAAAATTGCCGCTGCTGTTGGATAATATCGCTGACTCTGATTACCATATTTATTCCTCCATGTCTATCAATAAATGTTACAACAGGAAAACGGAACTTGGGTAAAGTGCGATCGGTGTTAGAGTCGCGACTTATTGAAGAAGCCCGGGTTCTTGGCTTTACAAATGATTGAGAAATGCTATAAATTAGAAGCTAATAATTGTGGAACTGACAACGGAGTTCGCTTATGAAAATATCTAAGAACGATTTTTTTTTCTATTCCTGCTGGCTGCTTTGCTTGCTTGCAGTAGCAGGATGTACCTCTAAACCCCAAAAGCAAGTTGTCATCTGCTCGAAAGACTTTACCGAACAAGCCATTCTCGCAGAAATTTTAGCACAGCACATCGAAGCTAAAACAGATATCAAAGTAGAACAAGAACAGAATCTCGGAGGTTCGCTTTGCCATCAATCCCTAACAGCAGGTAAAATCGACTTGTATGTCGAATACACGGGCACGGCTTACGCCAACCTGCTAAAACAAAAACCGATTTCTGACCCCAAAAAAGTCCTCGATTACCTCAAACAAGAATATCCCAAACAGTTTAAAGCTGAATGGACGGAACCGCTGGGATTTAATAACAGTTTTGCGATTATTGTGCGGGGAGACGATGCCAAAAAACTCAATTTACAAACTCTCTCGCAACTTGGGAAAGCTGCACCTAACCTCCGGGCTGGTTTCGGCCCAGAATTTAACGAGAGAGAAGATGGATTTCCCGGATTAGCTAAAACTTACGGGATTAAGTTTCGAGAAGAACCGAAGGAGTTGCTGTTAGGATTGCTTTATCAAGCGCTGCAACAAAAAGAAGTAGATGTGATTGCTGGTAATACGACGGACGGTTTGATTCAAAGTTTAGGTTTAGTAGTTCTCAAAGATGACAAGAACTATTTCCCCCCCTACGAAGCAGTTCCGGTTGTGCGATCGCAAATTTTGGAAAAATACCCGGAATTGCGTCAAGTGCTCGCAGAATTGGGCGGCAAAATCTCTGAGGAAGATATGCGACGACTCAATTATCAAGTTGATAAGAAACAGCAGGAAGCTGGAGAAGTAGCCCAGGACTTTTTGCAGCAAAAGCTGGGCGAGTCAAAGCCAGTAAGTGCTCCCAAATAAAGGGTTTCATTGTTCTGCCTGTTTGCTGAACCCTATTGTGGTTAGCTATACTATGAGTTAGACTCATATAAATAAATGAAGGTATAAAGCTATGACAACTGTCAAAACTGCTATCTCATTGCCAGCATCTTTATTTGAACAAGCCGAAACATTAGCTGGCGAAATGCAAATTTCTCAGAGTTTTTTGATCGAAATAGCCCTTGAAGAATTTATCCGCCGCCGCGAAAATCAACAACTGTTAGAAAAAATTAATGCTGCTTGCGAAGCACCTCTCTCTGAAGAAGAACAAGTTGTGCTTCGCAAGATGAGTCGCTCTCATCGCAGGCTAGTGGAAGGCGAATGGTAATAAATCAAGGTGATATTTTTTGGGTTGAACTTGATGAGCCTTCTGGTTCAGAACCCGGTTATCTCCATCCCCATGTAATCATTCAGAACAATTTATTTAATCGTTCCCGCATTAATACGGTTGTTGTTTGTGTGCTTACTTCAAATCTCAGACGGGCTAATTCACCAGGAAATGTCCTGTTAGAAGCAGGAGAAGCTGATTTACCAGAACAGAGTGTGGTTAACGTCTCGCAGATTTTGACGATCGATAAATCTCAGTTAGGTGAGAAAATTGGCACACTCTCGGCCGAGCGAGTTGGTCAAATTCTTGATGGAATTAGGCTGGTACTTGAACCTCGCGAAGCTGAGTAAAAATTTCCTTAGCCTTTTAAATTTTATGGGGCTGAATTTCTCCTCAGCTAGTTATCAGGTGCGCGGGGCGCACCCTACAATACAGTTAGGCTATCTTCTTAAGTCCCTTCACTCAGCCTCCGCAAATTCAAAATATCGCTCATCTTTTTAATTTGCATACAAGTGCGCTCAAACTGTTGTTTATCCTGGATATCCATGCACAAGTCAATTAATGCCGGCAATCCGGGATATGTTTTGACTTGAGCGCTGCGGACGTTTACTTGGTTGTCCTTCAAATGCGATAAAACATCATTGAGAACTCCCACTCGATCGAGGGCTTCAATTTGAATGTTAACCGGATAAGTGTTGGGTCGAGATTCATTGCGGTTGCTGGAATTCCAACTCACAGGAACCAACCGATCCCCAGCCACGCTCTCAACATTTGAACACCCTTGTCTGTGAATCGAAATTCCGCGAGTGCGAGTCACAACTCCAATAATTGCTTCCCCGGGAATCGGACAGCAACAGCCGGATAAATGGTAGAGCAATCCCTCTACACCTGCGATCGGCGATTTGCTCGGAGACGAACTCGGTACTGGTTTTGGTGCCGTCGATGCAGGTATTAGCTGGGGCAATTCCTGCCCTCCTGTGGGAGCAGCTTCAATTTTTTGCTGCATTTTTACTAAATCTCGCAGTCGATTTACTACGAGATTTAGGGTGACTTCGCCATAGCCCAAACCGGCGATTAAATCTTCGACGCTGTGGTAGTTGCAGCGCTGAGCCACCGACTGCATGGGTTCAGATTTCAGCAAAGATTCTAAGCCGTTTTTACCTAATTCTTTTTCCAGCAATTCCCGGCCGCGAGCAAGATTTTCATCTCGGTGCGATCGCTTCAACCACTGGCGAATTCGGTTTTTTGCTCCGTTTGTCTTGACAAAATTCAGCCAGTCGGAACTCGGATGACCATTTTTTTGGGTCAAGATTTCTACAATATCGCCGTTCTTTAAAACCTTGTCTAGTGTTACCATTCGCCCGTTGACTCTGGCACCGGTGCAGCGATTGCCAATTTCTGTGTGAATGCGGTAAGCAAAATCTACGGGAGTTGACCCGCTATTGAGAGCAATCACGTCTCCGTTAGGAGTAAAAACGTAAATATCTTCGTCGAATAAGTTGTCCTTAATGCTTTGTAAATATTCGCGATCGTCTTTGAGGTCGCTTTGCCATTCTAGGAGTTGCCGCAGCCAAGTAAATTTTTCGTCGTCGCCGGTGACTGTTGTGTTAGAACCGCCAGTTTCTTTGTATTTCCAGTGCGCGGCAATGCCGTATTCTGCAATGTGGTGCATTGCTACGGTGCGAATTTGCACTTCGATGGGGCGGCCACTGGTTCCGATTACTCCGGTGTGCAAAGATTGATAGCGGTTGGCTTTTGGTAAACCGATATAATCTTTAAAGCGGCCGGGAATCGGGCGGAAGGAATCGTGGACGATCGCCAAAGCCCGATAACAGTCATCATTGCTTTCTACTATGATCCGCACCGCAGCAATATCGTACACTTGGTTAAACCCTTTTTGGCGGCGCTGCATCTTCCCGTAAATCCCGTACAAATGTTTGGGACGGCCGCTAACCTCATAGCATTTAATGCCTAAATTGTCAAGCCTTTCTCGCAAACAATCTGTGACTTCTGCGAGTTGAGTTTCTCGATCGACTCGCTTCTCGGCCACCAATTCCTGAATTTCCCGGTAAGCTTCAGGTTCCAGGTATTTAAACGCTAAATCTTCCAATTCCCACTTAAAGCGGCCAATACCCAAACGGTTCGCTAGGGGAGCAAAAATATCTCGGGTTTCTAGGGCAATACTGCGCTGCTTTTCTTCGGACAAATGCTCCAAAGTCCTCATGTTGTGCAGCCGATCTGCGAGTTTGACGACAATAACGCGAATATCTTTAGCCATTGCTAGGAACATTCGGCGGAAATTTTCAGCAAGGCGCTCTGTTTTGCTGGAAAAATTAAACTTAGAAAGCTTGGTGACACCTTCAACCAACTGTCGCACTTCGGCGCCGAACCGCTGTTCTATTTCTTCGAGAGTAATATCTGTATCTTCAACAATGTCGTGGAGGAAGCCGGCGGCAATCATGACGTTGTTGCCGCCCATATACCGGAGTATTCCAGCGACCGCTACCGGATGGCAAATGTAAGGTTCTCCCGATTTGCGGTATTGTCCTTGGTGCAAGTCGCGGGCAAATTCAAAGGCCCGACAAATTAAGCTGTCGTCCGTCGAGCAATTCGGGTTAGCGCCCCCATCAGGCTGCGATCGAGTATTCAGGCATTCTTGCAGCCAATCGGGAACTACAGCAGGATCGATCGAATGAGAGGGAGTCAGAGTGTTCGCGTTCATGGGGTACACCTTTAAAACTTAGAAATACAAATGGTTAAAAGCCGATTTCCGGTTGAATTGCCGAAATTATGTGTTTAGCTATACTAAACTAATTGAATGCCACAATTTGCAATTCAAAAAAATACTCGATTTTTTTGTTAACTATACCTATGTAATCCCGAGTCGCCCCCCCTCGGAGGTAGGAAAATATAGTGACACCACTGCCGCCGCCGCAGTCTGTCGCTCGGGGAAAATCGGGTAAAATAAGCATATTTTGGCGGTAGCAGTTGAGGTTGCGGGGGCTCGGCATTTACCGGCAACGCTAAACTAAAAGCAGCAGCCAGAAGGGTAGAGTCAGGGCAGGAAATCAAAAAAAGTTCTCACAAAACAGGGAATTGCTCCAAAAACGCACGGCTTCCCTCCATATGAGCAAACTTAAGTAAGTATCTACTTTGATTATAAATACAAATTTGTTTACAAAATCATGATATTGTCCGAAGACCGCCGCCAGTGCTACCAAGAATTACAGCAAGCACTAGAACAACTACAAAGAACTGCTGCACAGGATAATCTGGATCGGGCCGCGCTGGCGATCGAATACAGAAAAGTGCAACAATTTTTCGGAAACCAAATTATGAGAGCCGAAAGCGATGAGTTAGACGGCTCAGAAACACCCCCAGAGCAGTCCTATTTGACGGAAATTCACAAGCAACTGCGGTTGTTGGGGACAGATGTCACGTTTTTGCAAGCGTCGCGCCAGCCAGCGACAGCAAAGGCGAGGCAAACTGCGGCGATCGCGCGGCTCAACACGCTAATTGGCTACTGTGGCGCGCTGCTACAAAAAAATTCTGATTCTTCAGGCCCCGCCCAGATGCAGAATAAATAATTGAATTAACAGGGAATTAAGAAGGCAAGGAGAAATAAAGCGGTGGAATGTCCAAAATGTAAACATCCCAACTTAGAAGGCGGTACCTTAGCCGGCCGTATGTCCGTGCAGTGGTGTCCCAACTGTTACGGTATCTGGATTCCAGGCAGAGAATACGAAGCTTGGCAGAAAGAGCAGAGCCAGTGGTACAACAAATCCGAGAAGCCAGATGCGACAGGGACTCTGGGCATAGAATTCACGCCGTCAGTCTACGACAGCAAAGCAGCGCTGTGTCCCGAAGACGGTCACTATCTGTCACGGGCGAAAGTTCCTTTCAGCAGAGTGCCCTTTTACATAGAGCGCTGTATGTTGTGCGGGGGCATTTGGTGCGATAACGGCGAGTGGGACATTCTCGAAAGTCTGGGATTCCACACCGAGATTGACAAGATGTTTTCTGCCAATTGGCAAGCTAAGGCCCGCGTGCAAGAACTCGCCTCTCGGGAACGTCAAGTGCTTACTGAGAAGCTGGGGCCGGATATCGCCGGATACGTGTTGGAACTGGCGGAAGTTTTAGCAGACCATCCTCACGCAGATTGTGCGGCTACTTACATACTGCGGAGAGCTGAGTTGAAGCGAAAGGAAATTTAGTCAGTTGACGGTTGGCTGTTGGCTGTTGACTGTTGACGGTTGACTGTTAACGGTTGACTGTTGACTGTTGTTAGTAAGCGGTTGGTCGGTTAATGATGTAGTGATAAAATCTTTGTTTGTAGCAATTTCTATTGGTATTTACAAACAGCATATCGGTCTCTGGCCAATAACTAATAAGTCCTGAACAATACTAATAACTAACAACTAACCGCCAGTATATTGATAAATAATAAATAACAACAGACAACAGTTAACTGTCAAGAGTCAACAGACAACAGTTAACTGTCAACAGACAACAGACACCAGACACCAGACACCAGACTAAGGACTAATGACTAATGACTAATGACTCTTCTCTATTTTCCGTTGAAAATCTGCGAGTAGCTTATCCTCAGCGGCGAGGCCAATCCGGTTGGGCCGTTGACGGGGTTTCCCTGACGCTGAAACCGGGGGAAAAGCTCGGATTAGTTGGGGAGTCTGGCTGCGGTAAGTCAACTTTGGGAAGGGCGGCGATGCGGTTGCTGCCGGATTCAACGCTGATTGAGGGGCGAGTTAGTTTTGCTGGAGAGTCAGTGTTTGATATGAATGCTTCGCGGCTGAGACGGTTTCGGGGCGAAGCTGTAGCATTGATTTTTCAAGATCCGATGACTCGTCTCGATCCTTTGATGACTGTAGGAGAACATTGCATAGAGACTTTGCAAGCTCACAGACCGAATTTGGATCGCAAGCAAGCTAAGAAACGGGCGATCGAAACTCTGGAAGCTGTGAAAATTCCCGCGTCTCGCTGGTCGCAATTTCCTCACGAATTTAGCGGGGGAATGCGGCAAAGAGTAGCTATTGCTTTGGCTCTTTTGCTCGATCCCAAATTAATTGTGGCGGACGAACCGACTACAAGTTTGGACGTAACTGTCGCCGCCCAGATTTTGCAGGAATTAACCCGACTTTGCGAGGAACGGGGAACGGCTATTTTGTTGATTTCTCACGATTTAGCGATGGTGGCTGAGTATTGCGATCGCATTGCGGTGATGTACGGCGGTAAAGTCGTAGAAACAGGGCCGGTGCAAAACGTTTTTGAAAAGCCGCAGCACGAATATACTCGATCGCTCCTCAAAGCAGCTTTGCACATTCAAGCCGATTCTGACAAAGGGTTAGCATTCGAGGAAATCAGGACTGAAGCCGTTACTGCAAACTTAACAAATTCGCCTCTTTTGACCGTAACGGATTTGCAGCAACACTACAGTTTAGAAAGCAATTTATTAGATCAGTTGTTTTCCAGGAATCGCCAGGTAATTAAAGCTGTAGACGGCGTTAGTTTAGAGCTACAACGGGGAGAAATCCTAGGGCTGGTGGGGGAGTCCGGCTGCGGCAAAAGTACCTTGTCACGCACGATTTTGCAGCTAATTACCGCGACTGGCGGCAAAGTGGAATTTCAAGGAATAGATATAACTGCCCTGAACCGCGATGCTGTGAGGAAGCACCGCCGCGAAATGCAAATGATATTTCAAGACCCCCACGCTTGCCTGAATCCGATGATGACTGTCGGGCAAAGTATTGCTGACCCTTTGTTTATTCACAAATTAGCCAATACCAGCGAAGCTAAAAAACAAGTAATCCAAATGTTAGAGCGGGTGGGCTTGACTCCTGGGGAGGATTTCTTTCGCCGCTATCCGGGGGAATTGTCGGGAGGACAACAGCAGCGAGTTTCGATCGCCCGCGCTTTGATTACTCGCCCGCAACTGGTAATTTGCGACGAACCTGTGAGTATGCTGGATGCCAGCGTGCAGACTCAAGTTTTAGAGCTGATGTTGGAGTTGAAGCAGGAATTCAATTTGACTTATCTGTTTATTACGCACGATTTGTGGGTGGCGAGATTTTTTTGCGATCGTATTGCGGTAATGAATGCTGGAAAAATTGTTGAAATCGGTAAAACTAGGGAGATTTTTACTAATCCGCAGCACCCTTACACTCAGCAATTATTGCAGGCAGCTCCTTTACTGGCTCGAACTCAATAAAAGGTCTAAAAAAGGGGCGAACAGCTATCAGCCACTAAAGTCACTCACCGGCTTCTAGATCGATTTCGGAAATTTCCGGTTAAATTCGTTAAAGTTAAGGGATACTTTTCAAATCCTTCCACCGACACCAAGCACCATATGGCAGAATCTGACCTAGGCAGTTTTGCGGTGGCACCCGAAGCCTCATTCGCAATCGCAGAGGATGAGGACACCGAGATCGATCGTCCCACGGTAACTCGCTCGTCAGCATACAACAACTGGTCTGCCGACGATCCCGTGGGAGCTTTGTTCAAGGAAATGGCTCGCTATCCTCTACTGACTGCCACCGAAGAGGTGGAGTTGGCGCGCCGCGTTCAAGAATTGGTAGCCCTGGAT
>JACJNV010000116.1 GCA_014695175.1 Microcoleus sp. FACHB-DQ6
CTTTCGGGGTTCCCGTTCGGGGGTGGTTCGTATTCTTTTGGGTCATTTGGAAACCTAGAGGTTTGTGCAACTGTCCAAACTCTCGGGGTCGATGGCGTCGGACTCTCGCCCGTGCTACTGGCTTTTGTGAAATTGCTAGTTGAGTTGCTGGCAAGTCGAGCCGCATTTGCGGTGCCGACTACATTCACTTGTAGGCAGGCCGCCAGGGTTGCCGTTGTTGTGAGCTGAATCAAAGTACGCATAGTATTCACAGCCTTATTCCAATCACCGCAATAGATGCACGTCTGTACCACCTATTATATCTATCAATTTCCGTATTTCCACGGATATCTTTACATTTACTTTAATTAACTTTCATAAGTTTACATAAACTTTTTTACATTAAGGCTTTTTGGCGATTTGAATTTGGTTTCACGTTGTGATTTATTTTAATATTTTGTAACATTGAGAGAAGACGGCAAGTTGCTCTCATAAGTTTTATATTTGGCTAAGTATATCTAATGGCAGATGACAGATTATAGTATTCTAAATTACCTGATTTTAGATTTGATATTTCACTACTTTGGACATTTTTTTCAACGGTTTCAAAAAGCTTATAGGGCTTACAGTTTAAGGATATAGCTATTTTTTTAAGTTAGCTGCACAGGCTTATCAAGAAGGGGGTAGGGACTTTACCTACAGTTGCATTAAGTTTTTAACTCCTCTTAATTAATAAAAGTGATATTGATTTTTCCCGCTTTCCTTAGCACGATACATCGCAACATCGGCATTCTTAACTAACATCTCTGGCTCTTGAGCGTCAATGGGATATAAACTAATGCCAATACTTGTAGTTACAGAAACGGTATGTTCTTCTAAAATAAAAGGCTGCATGATGGCGTCGCAAATTTTTTCAGCTACTTTCGCAGCTTCCTCGCGCCCTGGAATTGCGGGCAAAATGACTGTGAACTCGTCGCCGCCCAACCGCGAGATTGTATCGCTGCCGCGCAAGCATTTTTTGAGCCGACTGGCAACTGTTTTTAAGAGTAAATCACCCACATTGTGTCCGAGAGTGTCGTTGATTGACTTAAATCCATCTAAATCTAAAAAGAGTAAAGCTACCAATTCCTGAGTGCTGGAGGCTATTTCTAGAGACCGATGCAAGCATTCGTAGAACCTTTGGCGGTTGGGCAAACCGGTAAGAGCATCGTGATAAGCTTGGTGGCTGAGCTCAGCATTTTTTTGTTCTAGGGCTTTTGCCCGGAGTTGGCGCTCAGTAATATCTCTGATTGCTCCCACTAAAAATAGGTTGCCGGCAGCATCTTTATGCAGGGATCTTTTAGTCGCAATTAGATGCGTAATTCCGTGAGCGTCAGTAAAATATTCTTCATTTTCTCGCGGCTGATGAGTTTGCAATACTAATTCGTCTTGCTGCCAAAATATCTCGGCTTCGGCTTGGGGAAATAAATCGTAATCGGTTCGGCAGGTTAAAATTTCCAAAGGATAGCCAATAAACCGACAATATGCCTGATTCAAAACAACGCAGCGGTGATTTCGATCTTTGACAAAAATGGGGTCGGGAATTGTATCGATTAGCGATTGTAAAAATTCTTTAGACCGTTTTAATTCTTCTTGCAAGTGAGCCAGATAACCCACAACAGCAGCACCAGAACCCACAAGACTGAGGATTGGAGGAATTAACGGTAGCCACCAACCGGCTAAAAAGGCTAAGTATAAACTGGCACTCAGACCTAGACAGATACTTAATAAACAATAAGCCGATCGACCAAGCGATCGCAAATTCCAACTCACATTTGCTCCGGCCCAAGACCAAAGTAAAATCCACAGCAACTCCGCAGCCTCTGGCCAGACATTGATACCCCCGCGCCCGTCGAGGGCCGCACTCAAAATTTGGCTCAAGAAATGAGCCTGAAGTTCGACTCCCGGTATTTGCTGGGGAGGGCCAAACCAAGCCGAGCTGTAAGCATTTTGGTAAAAGTCTCTGAGGCTGGGGGCAGTTGAGCCGATCAAGACAGCACGCGATCGTACAAAATCAGCGGGTACTTTGCCAGAAAGCACATCGCTCATCGATGCAGTGCGAAAACTGCCTCGCGGGCCGCGCAGGTTGGTCAAAATTTGATAGCCGCGGCTGTCCGCTCGAACGTAAGCACCGTCATTCGGTTGAAAAGGCCGAAAAACCCCCTTGCCTAACTGCAAGTATTTAGGATTGGCTTTTGCGGATTGAGGGGAAATACCTTCGCTTTTGAGGTAAAGCAAAGCCAGTCTGAGTGCAAAACTTTTATGAGTTTTGCCGTCTCCGGGCCAAGCGTAGAGCAAAGTTCGCCGCACTTTTGAGTCAGCGTCGATGACAACATTGTTGAAACCAATTCGATCGAGCTTGTCAAGTACCGGAGGCGGGCGAACTCCGAAGCGGGTTTCGTCTGGCATCAACTCAATGCCGATTAAGTTGGGAATACTTTTAAAAGTTTTGAGCAATTCGGCGTTACCCGGTTGAGTTGGCAAATCTCGGTAAACGTCGAGGCCGATCGCCCGTGGCTTGCCAGCGTGCAATTTTTGCAGCAATTGCGCCAAGACAGCATCCGAAATTGGGTAGCCGTATTTTTGCAAGTCAGCTTCCTTAATTTCTACAATGACGATGCGCGAGTCAAGGGGTTCGGCCGGCCGCCAGCGCACAAAGTGGTCGAAAGCAGCCCATTCCCACACCTGAAAACATCCGAACCAGCGCATTACAATGACCGTAGTAGCAACGGCACTCGCAGTAATCAATACTCGGCGTTCTTGATCGACCCATTTTTTGATAGTTTCTAGCATATTTTGGGGATTTTGGCCTCGCCCTTTGAGCATCTAAACTACTACTACGTATAGGTTTTACATCTCCGGGGCGAGCGGCTCAGTCGATTTTAGATTTTAGATTTTAGATTTTAGATTATCCAATTTTTTGGTTTTTCGGTACGGGCGAGTCGATTTTAGATTTTAGATTATTCAATTTTTTGGTTTTTCGGTGCGGGCGAGTCGATTTTAGATTTTAGATTTTAGATTTTAGATTATTCAATTTTTTGGTTTTTCGGTGCGGGCGACTCGATTTTAGATTTTAGATTTTAGATTATCCAATTTTTTGGTTTTTCGGTGCGGGCGAGTCGATTTTAGATTTTAGATTATCCAATTTTTTGGTTTTTCGGTGCGGGCGAGTCGATTTTAGATTTTAGATTTTAGATTTTAGATTATTCAATTTTTTGGTTTTTCGGTGCGGGCGACTCGATTTTAGATTTTAGATTTTAGATTATCCAATTTTTTGGTTTTTCGGTGCGGGCGAGTCGATTTTAGATTTTAGATTATCCAATTTTTTGGTTTTTCGGTGCGGGCGAGTCGATTTTAGATTTTAGATTTTAGATTTTAGATTATTCAATTTTTTGGTTTTTCGGTGCGGGCGACTCGATTTTAGATTTTAGATTTTAGATTTTAGATTATTCAATTTTTTGGTTTTTCGGTGCGGGCGACTCGATTTTAGATTTTAGATTTTAGGTTATTTAATTTTTTGCTTTTTCGGTGCGATCGGGCTGCAACAGCAGAAACCGGGTTTGGCAACCAAAATATGTCCTTTCAACAATCATTCTGGAAGCAGAAACCCGGTTTCTTGCATTTTTATGTAAAAGTTTTAGTAGTTATTCGCCGATCAACATACTAGAAACCCACAACTTGTTTTAAAATTTTTCGTTATCACTAATTTTTACTATTTTTTATGGATTAAAAGAGATGCAAGATTTTAGATTGATTTCGCAGCACGAGCCTAACGATAAACTAAGTTAAGAACCAGGATATTTCCTGCCCATCAATCTAAAATCTGTCATCTAACATCTCCAACTTTCCTGTCAGTTTTGAAAGTTGCGGGGGCCCGTGTAACCCGATAAATCAGCGAGTTTATCCAAAGATTGTGTCCCCGAATAAAACTGACCATTAATCTCCCAAGTCGGGAAACCTTTAATATTAGCAGCAGCAGCTTCGCAAAGTGCAGTGCGGGAATTTTGGCCTTTGGGATCGCATTCAACGTAATCGATTATGGCAGCACCTTCTTTACCAAAAAGCATTTTTTGGTCGTGGCAGTGGGGACACCAGTAAGCGCTGTATTCTTTCGCGCCGATTTGTCGGAGGTGGCGGGCCAAAGCAATTTGTGCCGGGCCAGAGGTTGTAGTGATGGGAGGAGGCGCAATACCGGGGGTAGAGACAGTAGAGACAGGTGCGCTGACGCTGTTGTAGAGTCCCAAAGCACCGATCGAACTCACCATTGCCACCAAAATTCCTGTAAACACCAACTGTCCAATATCTTCCCACTCGCGCCCGACTAGCACCAGCACAAACAGCGACAGCGAAAATAAGGCAGAAGTGATGCAGTAAATGCACAGTTCCTGAATTTCAAAAGCCATCAAATACATCAAATAGCTGCTGAAAATTACCATCGCAGCGGTGATGATAAATAGCGCTTGCCAAGTTTTGTTTTCTAGTTGAGAGTGCAGTCCTTTCTTGGTGTCGGGATTTACAGCTTTGGGAGCCAATGCCAGGATTGCTATGCTCAGGTAAGCCAGACAGCCTAACAAACTTAAAGGTACAGTGCCAAAGACTGTAGCGTAGGGACTGTTGAGAACTTTGTCGCAGCCACTGGTGGGACAAATGACCGAGCCAGTCGTGAATTTAGCGATCGTGAGATAGGCCGTTTCTAGGACGCCGATGGCTGCGATCGCTCCTATCAGAGTCCTAGACCAGCGATGAATCCAAGGGGTTGAACGTCGGCGAATCATTTTTTGATTTGGTAATTTGGGAATTGGGAATTGTTGACTGTTGACTGTTGACTGTTGACTAATGACTGTTAATTGTTAACTAATGACTGATGACTGATAACTGATAACTGATGACTACTGCCAACTGACTACTGCCAAGTGACTACTACCAACAGTCAACAATTCCCATTTTACGTTTTACTTGTGACTTTGCCCGGTTCCGGTGTTGGCCCTCTTGAGCCATTAGCATCTCTATTTTCCTGTTCGCGCTCTTTCTGGGACAAGCTGCGGCGGGCGGCTTCTACAAACTGACTGACGCGGATCGGATCTATAGGCTGCTCGATGCGGCCGTTTCGTTTCAGGGAGCTCGATACGATTACGCCGTCAGCGGCCTGCATGAGGGTGGAAATGTTTTCCCACGAGGCGCCGCTGCCGATGAAAACTGGAATTCCCGCCGCTGCTGCACTCGCGAGTTCTAAGTCTTCGAGATTGGGAGGGCTACCAGTTGTCCAGCCGGAAAGGATTACGGCGTCGGCTAAAGCTCGCCCGATCGTCTCTTGGACGGCTGTGGTCAAGTTGGGGCTGCCTAGGGGTCGCCCGTGCTTGACTAACACGTCTGCTAATATTTTGACATCGCTGCCCAATTCCCGGCGGTAGCGCAGTAGCTGGTGAGCTTGGCCTTCAATTAAGCCTTGGTCTGTAGCCATGATGCCGTTGAGGACGTTGACGCGGATGAATTGAGCTCCTGTGCAGGAGGCGATGGCGATCGCGCTGTGGGCGTCGTTTCGCAGTACGTTAACGCCGATCGGCAGCGTCACGAGATTTGTTAGCCTCTCAACTACCAGAGTCATGGCACTTACCACCGCCGGATCTACGCTGTCTTTGGCAAAAGGAGCGTCGAAAAAGTTCTCGACAATGATACCGTTTGCGCCACCAGAAGCCAGCGCTGTAGCCTCTTGCTCGGCTCTTCCGATAATAGCTTTGAGGTTTCCGCCCCAGCGGGGAGAAGTTGGCAAAGGCTGTAAATGTACGACACCGATTATGGGATTCGGCGTTTTGAATATTTGTTTTAAGTCCACGGATTTTCCTGAAACCACCAAGTTCACTGACTGCTGACGGCGGATGAGTCACGGTATATTCTAGAATTCTATAGCAAATATGCTGAGAACCCCGTGTCTTTAGACCGGGGATGGAAGCTAGAGGCCGGCTTTAGCCTGCAAGTTACCTTCCATTGCTTTGCTTGTGGTTGACTCTACAAAATGCTACTTTATTTTGTAGAGCCAGGGAAAACGAGCAATGTTAAACCTTAGTTACGAGTACAAATTGAAGCCAACCGCAGAGCAAACTCAAGAAATTGAGCGGCTTCTAACGGTTTGTCGCAAGGTTTGGAACTACGCTTTGCGGGAACGCAAGGACTGGATCAACTCTCGTAAATGTACGGTCAATGCTTGCTCGATTTCTAAGGAATACATCATTCCGCTTGATGCAGCTTACCCAAATTATTTCCAGCAAAGCAAATCATTGACAGAAGCAAAAGAGCAAATCCCAGAGCTAAAAACTGTGAACGCTCAAGTACTCCAACACATCTTAAGACGACTGGAGACAGCTTTTGTGGATATGCAGCGCAAAGGAATGGGTTTCCCAAGGTTTAAACACCAGTATCGGATGAGGTCGTTTGTATTCCCCCAAATGCTTAAAAAATGCATCCAAGGGAATTCGATTAAGCTTCCCCAACTGGGTCAAGTGGAGTTCATTAAGTCTAGGGAGATACCAGACGGGTTTGTAATCAAGCAAGCTCGGATAGTTCGCAAGGCTTCAGGGTATTTTGTCGTGATGTCACTGAGGTGTGATGTTAACGTGCCCGACCCTGTAGCATCGGGAAATCCAATAGGGATCGATCTTGGTTTGGATCAATTCTTGGCAACATCTGATGGTGAAGTAGTTAAACGTCCCAAGTTTTTGAAGACCAAACATCGCAAGCTGAAATTGCTGCAACGTCGGTTAAAGAACAAGAAAAAAGGGTCTAACAACCGCCACAAGCTAAACAGAAAGATAGCTAGACATCATCAGCATATTGCCGACACCCGCAAAGATTGGCATTTTAAGCAAGCTAATCATATTTGTGACCAGGCCCGAATGGTATTCGTCGAAGATATCGATTTCAGGGTTTGGGCTAAAGGGATGTTTTGCAAGCATACGCTAGATGCTGGGTTTGGCCAATTCGTGTCCATACTGCAATGGGTTTGCTGGAAACGAGGCGTATATTTTGGCAAGGTGAATAAAGATTACACCTCGCAGGTATGCCCTCAATGCGATACGCACACAGGTAAAAAGGAGCTTAAAGAAAGACTCCACCAATGCCCTGAGTGTGGTTACACGACGCATAGAGACGTAGCAGCAGCTCAAGTTATCCGCAATCGCGGATTGTCTGAGGAGGGACGCTTCTTGGACATTAAAGAAAATGCTTGTGGAGACGGTCTGACGGGGACTGGCAACGGTCTAGTTAAGAGTCGCGGAAGCAAGAAGAAGAAAGCTTGAGGGTGTGGCCCCGGCCCACCCTCAAGCAGCCTTTAAGAATCCCCGCGCTGGTCGGCCGGGGAGTACGTCAACGAGGTTAAGTGGTGGAAGTTGTTCTCATAATTTTGGCTGTCACCGCAGGATTGGGGGCAGCAATCGAAGTGCTGGTGCGGGTGCTGCTGGGTTTTGGTAATCCCTTGATTTATATTGCCGATGCCGAGTGCGGCTATTTGTTGGCGCCTAACCAGAAGGTGCGTCGCTTGGGCAACCGGATTGAGATTAACGAGTATTCGATGCGTAGCGGATCGATCGCCCCGACGATCGCCCCTCCAGAAACTCTGCGCGTCTTGCTGTTGGGAGATTCTGTCGCCAACGGCGGTTGGTGGACACATCAGACAGATACGATCTCGGAAATTATGGCTCGGAATTTGAGACTGCTAGTACAGAATCTGGCTAAAAATACACAATTAGGTTCACAAGTCAACTATTCAAATTTTGAAGTTCTCAACGCCTCAGCCAATTCTTGGGGGCCGAGGAATCAACTTGCTTACGCCAAGCGGTTCGGTGTTTTTGGGGCAAAGGCTTTGGTTTTGCTG
>JACJNV010000117.1 GCA_014695175.1 Microcoleus sp. FACHB-DQ6
CGGTGCCACGCCAATCGAGCCAACAACTTATTAATAATGATAATCGCGAGCGGGTGGGAGAGTCAGCCACAGGGTGACTCTCCCACCCTTACCCCTTTTTTGATTATCATTATTATTCACTTAGATTTCTATATAAAGAGGTATTGACAAAATTTACTCCCTTCTAACTTGTTACGAATGATAAACTCCCACTAAAGTGCTTTGTCCAAACCGATGCAAACCAAACCGATGTTTCACAGTTTTAAAGAATCCTTCAATCTGCCAACGTCTTCTACCGAGTCGAGTAATGTAGACAGCAGATAAAGGTTTTGTCGAAATTACAAAGCGTTTTTCGAGACTGCCATCATCCCGTTTAAGCCAATACCAAGACAGGGTGACTGGAAAGTTTAATCCTTGCAGCACTACTTGCTGACCCCTTTGCAGTCCTTGGTTTACCTGCCGCGCATCTGCCAACCTCCGATCGCTCCTCATCCCAAAAATACCACTTGTACGTGGTTGTTTTTTTATCCATTTGAGCATTTCTAT
The DNA here is from genome assembly GCA_014695175.1 of Microcoleus sp. FACHB-DQ6. GTDB lineage: Bacteria > Cyanobacteriota > Cyanobacteriia > Cyanobacteriales > Microcoleaceae > Microcoleus. The sequence continues at coordinate 526 of JACJNV010000117.1, forward strand.
ACTGCCAAAGGCGCTATCACCTAATACTCTGATTTCATAATGTGCTGTTAAGGTTTTTGGCAGAGTTTTTAGCAATCTTTGACCGAGTTTTATGGGCGCCAACTCTCCCTTGCCCCGATAGACTCGGAACCCCCAGGGTACTCGACTTCTTCCCACAAGTATGTAGAGGACTAACAGGTGCAATCCTCGTTTACCATTATAGACTCCAATTAGTTTCCCTAACCCTGAGAACTTACCAATTTTTTCGAGGGTGGTCATATCCAAAGTTACCGTCAAAATTGGTCGCCTCCCAACCCCTCTTTCGGCTTTGACTTGCCTTATAATTTCGGTTCGCACCACTCGAATTACTGCCCGCACTGACCATTGGTAATGATTGAGGAAGCGACTAATCGCGCTGGCACTTACTGTTTGAGAGTGCGGAGGCAAACTTTGTCCTGTTGCTTCCAGAAATAGACCTAGCAAGGCTCGCAGACTTTTTTGTTGATATTTGGTTGGCATTAAATCCATCAAGGTATAGACTAATGCTTGAGCGTAATTAAGGATGGTTAACATTAACTTATCACATTGTTTATACGTCCTTTTTTTCACATTTGGGCACAAAATGCAAGGGCTAATTGAGAATGGTGCAAGATCTCAGTTTCAACCGACTTTAGCTATGAGGCAGGGGTTTAAACCCCTGCCGTACTGCGTCGAAGCGCGTGCTTGCTGGCACCTGCGGGCAAAGCCGCGCGTCCCTACAGATGTCACCTGCCATCTATACCTATCTGCTACAGAAGCGTCCATGTGCTGTATTATTGATAAGGAGTCAGCCCAAACTAACTGTCCTTGAACATAAAAATATGAGAGATGAGGCTGAATCAACAATTTTTAACAACAGTTAATTTACTCTATTTTCAACTAAAGGATAACTGATTTTGGCTTTGTCATTTCGCGCGATTAGCCGCACTCAATCCCTCCACGAACAAACTTACCAAGCTCTCCGAACTGCTATCCTGTCGGGGGAATTAGCAGGCGGAGAAGGCCTGATCGAAACTCAACTGGCCCAAATGCTAAACGTCAGCCGAACACCGGTGAGAGAAGCTTTGTGCCAACTGCAGCGAGAGAATTTAGTGACGGCAGATCCGCATCATGGATTGCGCGTCGCTACGCTGTCGATCGCCGATGCGGCGGATCTTTACGATTGTCGCATTGCTTTGGAACAGTTATCGGCGACCGGGGCGAGTCAAAATGCGACACCAACTCAATTAAAACAGCTCGAATCGATCGTCTCTCAAGCAGAAAATAACACGCCCGCGCGATCGGGCGAACTGACTAACTATCAATTGCTGTACGCAGACTACCAATTTCACCGCAAGCTAGCCCAAAGTTCCGGCAATCCTTGGTTGGTAACTCTGTTGGATCAAGTATTTGACAAAATGATCTTAGTGCGGCTCCGCACCATGCAATACAATCCGGGAGTATTAAAAATCCGCAGCGAACACCGCCGCATTTATAAAGCTGTAATCGAACAAAATGCAGCCGCCGCAGAGCGAGCAATTAAAGAACATTTAATCGCCAGCAAAGCACGGGTAATTAAAGAAATTCAGGAAATAGAACAGCAACACGGCCAGATAGATAAGTTAAAATAAGCGCGATCCTACCCTTAAAAAAATCATCTCTCCCGATCGCCACAGCAAAAACGTCAATTATTGCATTTTCCCTCTTCCCTCTTCCCTCTTCCTTCTTCCTTCTACTTATGCCAGCAAATTATCCGCGAGAGTTAATCGGTTACGGGCAAAATCCCCCCGATCCTAAATGGCCAAATCGAGCGCGCATAGCCGTACAATTTGTAATTAATTACGAAGAAGGTGGAGAAACCTGCATCCTGCACGGAGATGCGTCTTCCGAAACATTTCTCTCAGAAATTGTCGGGGCCGTCCCCCTACCGGGACTGCGCCACATGAACATGGAATCCTGTTACGAATACGGCAGTAGAGCCGGTTTTTGGCGGCTGCACCGGATGTTTGTTTCCAGGGGAATACCGGTCACAGTGTACGGGGTAGCGATGGCCTTAGAAAGGCATCCAGAAGCAGTAGCAGCGATGTTAGAAGCAGATTGGGAAATTGCCAGCCACGGCTACCGCTGGATCGATTATAAGTATTTTGGAGAAGAAGCGGAACGGGAGCACTTGCAAAGGGCAATCGACATTCACACGCAAGTTACCGGCAGCCGTCCCCTCGGCTGGTATACCGGGCGCACGAGCCCCCATACTCGCAAGCTAGTAGTGGAGGAAGGCGGCTTTCTCTACGATGCCGACAGCTACGCAGATGACCTGCCTTACTGGGCGTATGAGTGCAACAGGCCCCACCTGATAATTCCCTATACCCTCGACAACAACGATATGAGGTTTGCCACAAGTCAGGGCTTTAATTCCGGCGATCAGTTTTTTGCTTACCTGCGGGATGCCTTCGACTTACTCTACGCCGAGGGCGAGACAGCGCCCAAGATGATGAGTGTGGGGCTGCACTGCCGTTTGGCGGGGAGGCCCGGGCGGGCGGCGGCTTTGGGGCGTTTTTTGGATTACGTGCAGCAGCACGAAAAGGTGTGGGTATGTCGCCGCATCGATATCGCCCGACACTGGCACGAATATCACAAGGCGTAGCATTTTCAAGAACAGGCTTTCCGGCCTGTTCCACAACCGCTAAATTCGATTGTGGGGTGGGCGTCTCGCCCGCTCAAACAGGCCAGCGGAAACGATTAATTTTGCCCTGTACTAGCTTTATAAGCGGCCCACCCACCTCGATCGGAAATATCTTCCCATTCATACTTCTGAACCAACTCCTGCGGGTACAAGAAAGCCGTCAACACTTCTCCATCATCCAAAACCACATCAGACGGATACATATGCGGCGGTTCCCCCCCTGCAAGCTGTTCAAATTGCTCTAGAGTTAATTCGTACACTTCCCCCGGAATTGATACACCGTCTGCAGCCACTTCATAAATAGCAGGATGCCAGCCATTTTCTGCCGAATGCAAGCGGTAAATCGGACGAGTTTTCGCTTCTCTAATAAACTTCGCATCTCCGAGGTTGCTGTTGTCCGGCTGACCCCGTAGGGCAGAACCGCAAATAAAAACTCGTTTGACTGCAATTGCTGTTTGATTCATCACATACACCCGATAAAAAATTGTGTTTTTTCCTACTTAAGACTGATGCACAAACTCACTTTGTAGGATGCGCGGAAGAGCCATTGGTGTCAACTTAAGACTAAAATTCTCTGTATATCTCGTTTTTATCGAAGTCTCGATCCCCCGCTCATCCCCCACCCCCCCAAGGGGGGAAAGAAGGGGGACGAAAGAATTCTGTTGTCCCCCCCTTTTTAGGGAGGCTAAGAGGGAAAGGGAAGACTGTAAACTCACAGGGTAGACTCGTATTACCTTTGACATTAAGTTGACACCAATGCCGAAGATCACCTTATTTCTGGCAGTTTCAAAGCGAGCGACTTTTGTAAACAAGGCTACATTGTCTCGCAGATTTAAATGCTATTGAATGCAGTATACAGCAAATAGTTAAATCAATCAATAAAAGAATTTTAAATGACACTTGCATTAACACTTGCAGTCAACGGCCCGCGCCTCAACCGCAGTATCGCCCAACTCGCCCAAATCGGCAAACTCCCGGGAGGAGGCGTCAGTCGTGTAGCATTTACCAAAGCAGATTTGCTAGCCCGCCAACTCGTGGAATCTTGGATGGTAGAAGCAGGGATGACGGTTCGCATCGATGCGGCGGGGAACATTATCGGGCGGTATCCCGGAAGGCGCTCTGGTGCGGCCCTAGCCACAGGTTCTCACATCGATACCGTGCCCGTGGGCGGCCATTACGACGGAGTTTTGGGAGTTTTGGCTGGGATTGAAGTGGTGCGGGTACTGTACGAAAATAACCTATGCTTGGAACATCCGATCGAGACGATCGTATTTACCGACGAAGAAAACACCGTTATCGGCTGCAAAGCGATGGCCGGAAATACAGTCAGCGATGCGGCATATTACCGACGCAGCGACGGTACTTCCATTGAAACTTGTTTAGCACAAATTGGCGGAGATTGGTCAAAAATTGCACAAGCAAAACGCCATCCCCAAGAAATAGCAGCTTTTGTAGAACTCCACGTCGAACAAGGAGGCGTTTTGGAAAGTACGGGCGACGAAATAGGAATAGTTCAAGGCATTGTCGGACAGTACCGCCATGCAGTGACGGTAACTGGCCGCCCGAATCATGCGGGTTCGACGCCGATGCGCGATCGCAAAGATGCGTTAGTAGCCGCCGCACAAATGGTGCTAACAGTCAACAAGTTGGGAGTAGAAACACCGGGCGAACAAGTAGCAACGGTAGGTTACTTAAACGTGTCGCCAAATGCTACAAATATTGTACCGGGAGAAGTAGATTTTAAAATCGACTTGCGCGATATATGTCAAACTCATTTGGAAGAATTGTTAGTTAAAATGAAACAAGAGTTTAGGGCGATCGCACTCAGCACCAACACCGAAATTGAAATCACCGAAATGCTGCACGTATTGCCGACTCTAGCAGCAGCAAAAATTCAAAATGCGATTGCAGAAGTTTGCCGGGAATTAAGCTTGAGTTGCACCCATTTAATCAGCCGCGCCGGACACGACGCACAAGAAATCGGACGGTTTACGGATATGGGGATGATTTTCGTGGCTTCTCGCGGCGGAATCAGCCATGCGGAAGACGAATATACATCCCCAGAACAGTGCACTCAGGGAGCCAACGTGCTGTTGCAAACCTTCTTGAAGCTCGATCGGCTTTACGGCTAGAGCGACGGCAAAAGCGATGGTTTCAGCAATTCCAAGCGTCCTAATTAACCCACCTAAAAAAACCGAATATCCATTGTATGAGGTTCACCCCTTAGGTGCATCTCAGTTTTGCACATATAGCCTTTCTCAAAAAGATGAGGTACAATAACAGCAGTGTGTAAACCAGTTAAAAATATTTGACGATGTAACTTGCCCCAACGCAAACTCTATGGCTTTTCCTAATTCTTGATAATTAGTAGTATTGATAGAACGGAGAATAATTTTAAGTTTTGACCACAGATTTTCAATTGGTGAAAAATCTGGTGAATAAGGTGATACAGCAAATTCCATGTAAATGTGGTACACTACATTCAGTACATCAGCAGAAAAAATGAAAGCTTATTCGCTCGAGTTTCGTAAAAAAATAATTAAAGCCTATGAACAAGGTGATATAGCCTTTCTCAGAAAGATGAGGTATGATGTTACTGACACTCACTCGTGAGGGTCAAACAGAGAAGATAAGATCAAATGAACTATAATTACATGGTTCAGTAAAGCCACGC
>JACJNV010000118.1 GCA_014695175.1 Microcoleus sp. FACHB-DQ6
TACCATATTGTTGCCAGAAGATTTGAAAGATGTTTTACAGCAGCAGTTCGATCGCCTATCCGAACTAGAAAAACAAGTAATCTCCTTGTTAGCGAAAGAAAGCCAGCCAATCAACCGGGCAAAATTGCTAGAAAATGAGATAATTCCCGCTTCAGATTTGCTAAATGCCTTGCAATCTCTATCGCGGCGCTGCTTGATAGAACAACAAGCAAATTTTTACACGATTTCACCTGTACTGAGGCAATATGCGATAGCCTATGCGATGTAATTGATATCTCTTAGTCTGCGGAGGCAGACTTAGTTTGTATAGCAATTTCAATCGCCGAGTGACTAAATACATAAAATCGCACAAACAAAAACCGGGCAACTCCACAGTTACCCGGCAATCCTAACTTTAGACTTCAGACAAATCTAAAATCTAAAACCTAAAATTCTTAAACAGCCACAGTCTTCTTAGCAGAAGAGCTCAATTCGCCCTTAGCATACTTAGCTGCAAAATCGTCCAAAGACACTTGCTTAATCTTTGTACCGTTACCAGCGCAACCGAAAGAGTTGTAACGATCGCTACAAACCTTCTGCATATACTTGATCGACGGCTTCAAGAAATGGCGGGGGTCAAACTCATCGGGCTTGGCAAACAAAGCTTCGCGCACTGCAGCAGTAATCGCCAAACGGTTGTCAGTATCGATATTGATCTTGCGAACGCCGCACTTGATGCCCTTTTGGATTTCTTCCACAGGTACGCCGTAGGTTTCGCGGATTTTGCCACCGTTGCTGTTGATGATTTCCAGCAATTCTTGGGGCACAGAAGAAGAACCGTGCATTACCAAGTGAGTATTCGGCAAGCGGCGGTGAATTTCTTCAATGCGGCTGATTGCCAAAATTTCGCCAGTCGGCTTGCGAGTAAACTTGTAAGCGCCGTGAGAAGTGCCGATCGCGACTGCTAGAGCATCAACGCCGGTTTGCTCGACGAAATCAACAGCTTGTTCAGGATCTGTCAGCAACTGATCGTGAGAAAGCGCACCTTCAAAGCCGTGGCCGTCTTCTGCTTCGCCCATTCCTGTTTCCAGAGAACCCAAGCAACCCAGTTCGCCTTCAACGCTAACGCCGATCGAATGAGCAACATTCACCACATCCCGAGTAACTTGAACATTGTACTCGTAGCTGGCCGGAGTCTTAGCATCCGCTTCCAGAGAACCGTCCATCATCACGCTCGTGAAACCTTGGCGCATGGCAGAATAGCAAGTGCCGGGGGCATTGCCGTGGTCTTGGTGCATGGAAATGGGAATGTGAGGATAGGTTTCAACTGCTGCCAAAATCAAGTGGCGCAGGAAATTTTCGCCAGCGTAGGAGCGAGCGCCGCGAGAAGCTTGCAGAATCACGGGGCTGTTGGTTTCGTCAGCAGCGCGCATGATCGCTTGGATTTGCTCCATGTTGTTGACGTTGTAAGCCGGTAGGCCGTAACCATTTTCAGCCGCGTGGTCGAGCAGCAATCGCATAGGTACAAGCGCCATAGATATTCCTCCTAATTATTTGTGATTTTTGGGCAGTGAATTTTGGACAAGCTCAATTCTTACGATAATATTAAGACAATTTGCCACCGATCGCGCACTATCTTTCCATATTTACTTAAAAGTTCAAAAAACAAAATTTTGAGTTCCGAGCATTCAACTCAAAACTCAAAATTCTCAACTTACAAATTTTTTATGGGTCGCCCGGGATTTGAACCCGAGACCAATCGGTTAAAAGCCGAATGCTCTACCGCTGAGCTAGCGACCCGCGAAAACATTGTTACCGCACACAATTTCTAATAGTAGCACCCCTCATTTGAAATAGCAAGTCTTTTTTAAATAAAATTTGCAGTCATGCGAACCAGCATCTCGCAAGTGGCTCCCGGCTGCAAATAAATCATGTGTTCGCCAGTGTTGAGAGCATTTCGAGGAGCAGTCCAAGGTTCCAAACAGTAAAAATCCTTGCCCTTCAACATCCAGAAAACCAACTTCCCATAGCTGGAGTTGTAACTGAGGGTGAGCCGCAAGCCTTGGGCGGCGTCAGTGACAGTAGCAGCAAGACCCGTGAGTTCGTCAAAGGAAACATCAATTTCATCCAACGTCGGGTCAAAAACCCCAGTGAAGTAACCCTTTTGATTGGTGTTCTGATCTCTGTACTGCATCCCCGGAATCTCAAAGCGCAGCTTTGATTTGTCCGTCGCCAAAAAGTAGGGGTGCAAACCACTAGAAAACGGCATGGGTTCAGCAGACAGATTGGTGTATCGCTGAAAAATTTCCAAAGAATTGCCTTTAATCTGATAAGTGAAGGCTAGTTGGAAATCAAAGGGATAAACAGCCAGCGTCTTGTCGCAGCTATTGAGAATTAGCGTAAGAGCGGCGCAACCCTCCGTAACTTGTTCGCCTATTGTCCAAGGCAAGTCTCGAGCAAAGCCGTGCTGTTTGAGCTGACGCTGCACTCCCTTGTGGGCGTAAGTATTGTCGGGGAGATTGCCGCAGATGGGAAACAGGATGGGAATCCCGCCACGTACAGTCAGATCGGGATTGGCGAACCGTTCCGCGTCCAAGTACAAGATTTCTTTGCCTTCAACCAGCCAGCTAGTGGCAATACCGCCCCGTTCCGGCACAACTTCTAGAGTAGAGTTAGCCGTTTCGTCGGAGAGGATATAGGTTTTGTACTGCTTTTGCTTGAGCGCGATCGCAAACACATTTGTCATCGGTAGTAGGTCATTGATCATTGGTTGTCAGTAAATCGGTCGTTAATAATTGGCCGCTAGTATCTTGATGTTCACCCATTACCGCCCCTATCCTCCCCCGGGCTCCTCGTTGTTCCGACCCCCATCGACTAACCAATGCTCCCAGCTATAGGAGGCAGGGCGATCCGGTGCTTGGAGCGTTTGCTGCTGGTACCTGGAACGATCGCTGAGGTGGGCTGCTGTTTGAGTGCGACTTCAAAAGATACAGCCCTGGGGGGAAGATTGCTTTGGGGACTCGGCACTGCTCCTTGACTGGGAGATGGGGGCGAAATAAACGGTTCTTTGATGAATGGCTCTTTTGTAAATGGCTCTGGTTCCCGGCTGGGATTTTGAGGTTGAGTGGGGTAGATGCGCGGCGGCAAATTTTGATTCGGAGGCGGGTTTGACTCAATTGCAGGCCCTGTCCCGTTCGGGAAAAATGAGGAGTTGTCGGGCTGTTGGGGCGCAGCCGGCAAAGTCGGCAAAATCAAAGTAGGTTTGGGTTGTCCGGGGCTTTGCAGATTGCTTTCACCCGAGGTTCCCCCGGAACTTCGCCCGGGCTGGTATGTACCGCTCTTTGCCGATCCTGGCAATAGAGAATTTGGAGTTTTTAGTGTGGCTCCTGGCTGGACTAGGGCATCGAGAACTACAGAAGATCCCATCGGTCGATCGAAAATACTAGAAATTTGCTCGACGCGTTTGAGGATGCGATCGGCAGCAGCTCCCTTAACCACCTTCGGCTGAAACTTTTTCACCTCCACAGGCAGAAACTCTACCTTCATATTCCGGTCTTTGAGCGATACTTTCAGGACTGCGGTATCGTAATCCCTGCGAGCATTCCCGCCGAATATAAAATTACCCAGCGAGTAAACTATCGGGCGGCCCTTGTAAAGTTCTGCACCTTGCAGTACCTGGGGATGGTGTCCCACTACCAAATCAGCTCCTTGGTCGATCGTGAACCGAGCCAAATCAATCTGCCAGTCCCCCGGATAATCGGCCAATTCGACTCCCCAGTGGTAATTAACAATAATCCAGTCTACCTGACCCCTAAGAGCTCGAATATCCTCGGCCACGCGATTGTTGCGGCGGGGGTTAGTGCCCGCTTTCCCTTGGTCGGCGACGTGAAGCTCGGCATCGTAATAACCGAGATAGGCAATCCGCTGACCCTTAACTTCAATAATATCTGGACGCCTCGCTTCTTTAATATCTCTGCCGGCTCCCAGGTGTTGAATCCCACTATTATCTAGAGTATTCATCGTCTCCACCAGCCCCGGTTCCTCGTAATCCATAGCGCGGCTATTTGCCAGATTGACAATATCCACTCCTCCGGCTGTTAATACTTTCACCGATTCTGGAGCGGCTTTAAAATTTAATTGTTTTTGGCCAGACCCCAATGTAGAGCGAGTCAGGGAGTTTTCTAGGTTAACCATCGCCACATCTGCTTGCCGGTACTCGTCCATATTGGCGAAAGCCCATTGGTGATCGTTGGCCGCAGATGCTCCGAGCGCATCCGATAGATTCACATTTCCTCCGAACATCAGCGTTACTGTTGGGTCGTAAGGATTAGCAACTTGCTTTTGCTGTACTACTGGTACCACTTCTAAGGCCGCTTGCACCGTATCCGCACGTTTTGGAGGTGGCCCCGACATGACCGCAGTTTGCTGGTAGCCGGATACTGGGGATACTAACCGCAGGGTCAGAGCTTCGTGGTAGCTGACCCAACACCCTAAAATAAATGAGGCAAGTGCCGATCCCACTAGCAGCAGAGAACGATACGTTTTAAATTTAACCCAATCGACGGCCGGTAGGGAACGGTAACGCCGCCGCTGGCGGTTGGCGGGAGTGACAATTCGCACTGACTGTTTCCAGAGAATGTCTGCATCCCCAGCCAAGCGCGCGTGAATTCGCACTCCTTCTACTGCTGGCGAGTTGAGTCTCCAGAGTTGGTGGCAAATAAATTTGACTAAGCCTTCCCGGAGAGTGCTCCCGAGTAATGTAGTATCTGGCGCAAATTCGCGCTGGAATTCTACGAGGATTTGGACGCAGCCTGCCTGAGCCTGTTCGACGCGGGCATAAATCCCTTCGGGTCGCAGCAAGCTGTCAATCCAATAATTTAGGGCTTGAAAGTTGCCCGATCGCGCTAGCTCCAAAATAGACGGCTGCGACCAATTTTCTGCGTACACCATCAATTAGCCTCCTTAATACGCACGAGCGATGACTCCAATTTGTTTTGAACGGAACCGCAATTCTTTTAGCTTAACCGCCACAGGTTCCGCTGCCCGTTTTGAAGCTTGTTGTTGGCCGCCACCATTTTCTACATTTAGGGGCTGCCTGCTGTCAGTGATTTTTATCACACTTCGGTCAATCGATTTTAGATTTTAGATTTTAGATTTTAGATTGAGTTCACAGAGGGTACTCGGGGCCAGAACAAAAGTCGAAACAAAAGGTTTCTGGGGGAGTTGAGGTAGAAAAGAGGGAGGTTTATGAGGCAGAGTCTGTTGTTATTGTCGCTGTTTGAGAGTCGCTTTAAAGCTTCGGCTTTGAAATTTGAGATTTAAGATTGAGCCAACAGGCGTTAGCGGGCGATCGCACAAACGTCGAAACCATAGGTTTCTGGGGGACTTGAGGCAAAAGAGATCGAGATTTTTGAGGCAGAGTCTGTTGTTATTGTTGCTGTTAATCGCGTGCCGTCGTCAAGTCCTAATCCTCCGATCTATGCTGGCAAATGCCTCTCACGAGGGATGCCACTGGCTGCACAACCTGTAATTGGATAAATGGCGTACTAGATAGATTTGGTGGTAAAATCAAATTTGGTAACTCCCATCGGTACCAAAGTTGCGGAAAACGTGAAACTGGCCAGTCCACACGGCTGTGCCTTCCGATGTAAAACCCAAAGTACGTTACGGTAAACAGACCATATTTTAAGCAAGTTACACTGCGCAGGAGAACTGACAAATGCTACAGCGCAAAATCTATCAACTCTGTTGTGATGGTCGTGAGGTTTCTATTTTTCTTCGAGATCAGCAACGTTGGATAGAGCGCGCTCGTATCCTAGATATTGAAGGGGATCTAGTCACGCTGCGCTACGAAACCGACGAAGAAGACGAAATCAGCTCCTGGGAAGAAATGGTGCGTCTCGAAAGTATTGGCTCTGTGTCCCAGAAGTTGGCTTCGGTATCCCGAACTAACTGCGAACCCCTAGTTTCTGACGATTGTCCCGAAGCCGAACAAATTCGCAATCACTACCCGGACTCGAATTTGGAATAGTTTTGAGCTCGCGCTTGAGGCACAAGGAAAACTTGGGGGAAAAGAAAACGACTTTTCTCCCTTTTTTGTGGAGAAATTACGCCAAAAACCCAGTTTATGTCAAAAATATTCTGGGTTGTAACCGCATAAGCTATTTTGCCTTTAAATTTAAGCTTGATGGCGGAATCTCCCGCCCACCCCACAACAGCGTAAGTACACAGTAGTTTAAAAATTCAATACGGGACAGCTTACCCCTGCTGAAACCGGGTTTTTTGTGTGGGTGCGTCTAGGACTGTTCTTTTGTTTCCTTTGCCTGTGGGCTGGTTTCAAGGTGCCCGACAGCTTATTCGCCGTCTGTTTCGCCATCTAGGAAAAGTTCGGACTCCGGTATCGCTTTAAAGACGGGGCAGAAACCGTCGGGGGTAACTTTAAAGCCAAACAAAGCACTGGACTGGTTCCAACAGCGCTGGCTGCGGTAGTGCTGGCAATTACCGCAGCATTCGAGGTTGGCCTGAACGGCGCTGCCTTGAAAAAGGAGTTCCCGCTGGGAGATGCCGCGGAGTACCAGTTCTTCGCCTTGCCAGCGCGCTTCTACCAAACCGGTATCGGCAAAATTGGCCCACCGAGGATCGGCTGTAATCGGACTCGGCAAGCTAATTGCTACCTCTGTCCCCAATTCGCTGAGTTCTCCCTCATAGTTAGTTTCTGGGATAGCGGGCTGCAAAAACATTTCTCCGATAGGCAATTCGACCAGTGTTCCGGCCGCCGGAGTGTGCAACTGGTAGCGGTTTCGCAGCTCGTCCAAGTTAGCCAAGTCAGCCAAATATGCAGGGGAACCGTGGAGTAAAATTACGTGCTGGGGACGCAAATTGTGGATGAGTTGGGTCGTCCCCGGCCCGTCGCAGTGTTCGGCTAGCAGATAAGTTTCGACACTTCTGATTCCACCAGATTCGGGCCTGTTGGGCAGCCAGTTGCTGACGGGATATCCTGGTTTTTGAGGCGCGAGCAAAATCCAAGGATTTGTGCCATCGGCAACATACAAAGGCAAATCAGCTATTTGGTCAGTAATCACAATACAGGGCGTGGCTCCCAATCCGGGGCGTTGTTCGGGAGACAGCCGACGGACGCGGGGTTTCACCCTTTCGTCCCAAAACAAAGGTTGGTGCAGAGCAAAATTTTGGACGGCGGTGGGAAATTGGTGTAGCAGCTCCAGATAAGCGTCGCACCCGTCGGCGACAGTGCCGTCTACCCAAATATCCAAGTCGCGGCCCGTAAAGTAGTGGTGACTGCGGAGCAGCATCAGCATTTCTTGGCCCAAACCAAGGGCCGGCGCGGGCAGCAGTACCGAGTACCCGTCGGCGAGGGCGCGGTGGATGCGATCGGCTAACTGATTTTCTAGTTGTCGGCGGTGAGGGTGGCGCGCCGTGCCGTAACTGCCTTCCAAAATTAACACATCCGGCTTCATGCCCCTGAGTTCTCCCAGGGGCAAACCTTCCACCAAACGAGAATTGGACAGGAAAAAGTCGCCCGTGTAAACCACGGTGTAGGTGCGGTGCGGGGCGGCATAAGTCAGCAGCACAGTCGCCGCTCCGGGCAAATGACCCGACGGGAACAACTGCACGCTCAGTCCTGGGCGCACTTCAAGCGGCGACTGCCAGGGCAGTCCCTGACAGAACCTGGACTCTGGCTGCTGAGCCAGTTCTGGCCAGTTGAGCGGTAGCAGTCGCGCTGTCACTTCGCTGGCGTAAATTGGCAAGTGGGGGAAAGATTGATGGAGTGCTAGCAAACCTCTGGCATGGTCAGAGTGGGCGTGGGTACACACCACAAAATCGGCTGGCAGCGATCGATTTAGTGTCGCTGACAGCGGTGCAATATCCTCTACACCGCAGTCGAGTAAAATGCGGTGCGGCCCCATTCGCACTAGGAGACAGACACCTTCTTGGGCGTGGCCTGCGCCGTAAGGTAAACAATCGAGATCCATCACTGCGGTTAGCTCCCTGCTTTGCACGCAACTTGCAGTATCGCCACATTTAAAGATTGGTTGCGACTGCATTCATTCGATCAAGTTCAGTCTCGGACGCTGAAACCGGGTTTGATGAACGAAAACACTTTGTTGTCGCCCTCGCTCCCGGTTAAAAAAACCCGGTTTATCAAACTTCTGGTGCGTAAGCCCTGGAGCTAAATGTTTGCTCGAAGGCTCCGCTTCCCGTTAAAGGGAAGTAATTGCACTTAACATTTGATGCAGCGCCAAGAAGGCGATTTTCCGAAGGCATTTGCCTGACGGGCATTCAACCTTCCACAAAGTTCATGCTACTGGTTCTGGCATCAAAAGTTACATTTTATTGCACCATGTAAGAGTAGCCAACTCGATCTCATATTCTGAGTTTTAAACTTTTTTCCACAATTTGCGCCTGCTAAAAGCTAGTCTTTTTTATGAGAAGATTTTAATTCAGATGTCCAAAGATCTTGATAAAACTTTACAATTCTTCATTTTTAGGATGTTGAGGGCCGTGTATTGTCCAATCTGAAAAACGGAGAACCAGCATGGGGCTAGCTAACTGCTTTTGTCCGGGCAGACAGAGGCTTTATGAGTTTGCTCGGTTTCTTTGTAAAAGTTTGATACATTCTTCTAAGCAAACCTTGTGGCTATACAGGAGAGAGTTTAAATGGCTTTTTGACCCTGCCCAAAAACGGATGTAAGTTTCCCAGAGGAATCGCCAGCAGCCCAAAGTTTTAGACTCGTGTTCAAGCTCCAGATTCATCTGTGAAGTAAATCTCCAATCGTTCGACTGAGCGCGCCTCGACTGAGCTGGACTCGACGGCTCGCCCAACGTCTCGCCGAAGTCTCAAAACTCAAATCTAAAATCGGCTGACTGCCCCATAATAGGTTTGTTTACTCCGCTCCTTGACTAGGGGACAAAACGATCTCTTTTTTTGTTTTACCCCAAACATAACCAGATAAATCCCCCGACAATGGATGATATTTATCCTGTACAAATCCCACTAACTTGCCAGAAATAATCTCAGGTATATGAGTCTCCAACCAGTCTGTAACATTCGGTTTTTTATCATTTAGATATTCTTTGGAGTGGGGTTTTTGAGCTGTTTGTCAGCTAACCCGTGGCGGCTTAAATAGAGTGTAATAGCTTGGTTTTAAGTCAAACCTCACATCGTATTTCTCGAATAGTATCGTTGGAGTTGTGCTAGATTCCAGTTTTTTGACTGCCGTCAGCAAATGACTGCTGCGCTTTGCACAGATTCTAGATAACTGACTGAGCCTCGTCGTTCTGCCAATTTTAACCTAGAGATACGAGTAGTTTATACAGTTTAGTTTATTAACCAATGAAGCCGGAACTGACTTATTTAACCTGCTTAATCTCGGTACTTATAGCCTTTAGTAAAGATTTTAAGTTAATATTGCTTAAATTCACGTGGTATGGATTGACCTCTATTAACTCATGTATGTCGGTTAAATAAGTAGGTAAAAATATAGCTAATGTAGGTCGATTGTTGAACTCATAAAGTGTTTATTATAGGAGGTTTTTTGAGCTCAAACGACCCCTACAAAACATAAAAAGTATTTGTTTGGGCGCAGTTTTACCTAGTGTTTTAGTTTTTTAATAGTTGTTAAGGGGCTGCCTCTAGATTCTAACAAGGGGGTTGGGATTGTTAGAGAATAATTACACTACTTGCAAAAGTTTTAATCGCGAGAGTGTTTAATTGTTTGGTAGGTTTTAGAGAATAGTACCCGATCGCAATTAAAGCTGGAATGAGGCGCGATCGCACAAACCGGGTTTAATCAAAAAATCGGGTTTTTAGATGTGGCATTAATGGAGAGACTGGGGAGCGCCCCGACTGCCAATAACACCTGCAATTGACACCTGCCTCGATGTGTGAAGGTTTTCGTCGAAAAATATTCTGTAGGGAAAAAACTTGACATCAGCGGGTCCTCGAAAGTAAAAATAAATAACACTCATAACAAAAATGAGGCTTGATGTTTGATTCGCAATCGGCGATCGGCAAGTAGGGCATTGAGAAGTTGCTATCCCCTAAAACAATTTCGGCTAAAATACATCGAAGAATATAGGGAGTATCTATGATTTTTTCGCAATCTAAAATCTAAAATCTAAAATCTAAAATGGCAACAGCTATTCTTGACCTCGAAATATCCAAACTCCCGCCAGAAATTAGGGTTGAGGAGCGTTACAGCAAAGCCTTGGTTTTAATTCGGCTGGGGGGAAAACCGATCGGCCAAGCTCTATTGTCGCTCGTCGGAGGTCGCGCCGACTCCTCCCAATTGCGGGAAACACTGATGAACGCTGCGGGAGAGAACCTTTGGAAAAATTGGCTCTACGATACCCTCGCATGGGACGAACGCGGGCCTGTGCAGGCAATGCCGCTCGCCACAGTAGCGGTTTGCACGCGCGATCGCCCGGAAGATTTGCGGCGCTGTCTAGACGCGCTGATGCAGCTCCCAGACGAGGGTCAGGAATACTTAGTAATTGACAATTGTCCCAGCACGGACGCTACCAAGGAACTAATCAAAAATTACCCACAAGTCCGCTATGTGCGCGAAGACGTACCAGGCTCCAGCGCTGCCCGCAACCGAGCTTTACGCGAAGCTAAACATGAATTCGTAGCCTTTACAGATGACGATGCTGCCCCCGATCCGAACTGGCTGCGATCGCTCTTATGGAATTTTAGCGATCCGCGAGTTATGTGCGTCACGGGGCTGGTGATGCCCTGGGAACTGGAAACCGAAGCGCAAGAATGGTTTGAGTGGTACAGCCCGCACGGGCGGGGATTTGAGCGCCGAGTTTTTGATGGGGCGCAGTGCAATCCTCTGATTGTGCATCTTGTGGGAGTTTCGGCGAGTATGGCTGTGCGGAAAAGTTCGATCGACTACATTGGCGTGTTTGACGAAGCTTTGGGGGCGGGAACACCCACGGTGGGTGGCGAAGACTGTGAACTCTTTGCCCGCATTTTGCGCGCGGGCTACCGCATCGTCTACGAGCCGAGAGCATTGAGCTGGCACCGCCATCGGCGCACTTGGGAAGAATTGCGAAAAACGCTCCAAGGCTACGGCATCGGAGTCTATGCTTTCTGGACGCGGCTGTTTGTAATCAACAGAGAATTCAGTGTGCCTCTATTAGCTTGGGGATGGCTGCGGTATAAGCAAATTCCTGAATTAATTGCTTCTTTGCGAAAGCAACCGGATGCGGTTCCGAGGGATTTGCTGTGGGCTCAATTCCGGGGCTGCATTAGCGGGCCGAAGGCTTATTTTGCTTCTCGGAAGTTGTTACAAAAAATTAAGGGAAGCAATGAATAGGGATTTTTAGATTATTTTTAACGGCAGATGAAGGGAGATGAAATGCACATGAAATTAATTGTTGTAATGTAAATATGGAAAATCTAACAGTTAGCATAATTATTCCTAGCCACAACCGAAGTTCTTCGCTGCGGCGGGCTTTGGATGCTTTGCACTTGCAGACTTATCCGATCGACCTGATCGAGGTTATTGTAGTGGCAGATAGCTGCATTGACGATACTTTGGCAATGCTACAAGACTACAAAGCTCCGTTTAAACTGCAGGCGATCGAGGTAAATTGCCGGAGTGCTTCAATGGCCCGCAATACGGGAGCGGCTTCGGCTACCGGGAAATTGCTGCTGTTTCTCGACGACGATATCGAAGCGCTGCCGCCTTTGGTGGAAAGCCACGCGCGGGTACACCGAGAGCGTCCGGGCTCGGCTGTCATGGGCCCCTATCCGCCTAAGTTGCACGGAGGAACTAGATTTTTTGACGTGGAAGTGCGCTCGTGGTGGGAAGAGAAGTTTTATCAGATGAGCCAGCCCGCTCACCGATTTACTTATCAAGATTTGCTCAGCGGCAACCTTTCTTTGGATGCAGAACTGTTTGCTCGTCTCGATGGCTTTGATTCGGCTTTCGGGAACTGCGGCGGGGAAGATTACGAGTTTGGGGTGCGTTTGCTGAAAGCTGGTGTATCTTTTGTTCTGGCTGCTCAAGCAGTGGCTTATCATTACGAACACGAAACTAACAATCTCGATCGCTCTTTCCGCCGATCTCGTCAGGAAGGGCGATCGGATGTTTTGATTGGTCAGCGACACCCGGAACTCAGACCGACGCTGCACATAAAAGACTACGAAACTCCTTATTCTGTGGTAGACAAGATTTTGGTGGCGATCGCGTTTTTGTGGCCGGCGGTTATGGATGGGCTGGCCCTGGGAGTCAGGAAATCTCTGGATTTGCTCGAAAGTTTGGGGATGCGGGGAACTTGGCGGTGGTTGCGGGCAAAATTGCGCGGTTATTGGTATTTGCGGGGTGTGATTGATGAGCTAAAAAGTCGATCGGCAATTTCTAGTTTTATGCAAGGAGGCCCGGCCCGTGCTGATTTGGGCGGACATGAAATTAACATTGATTTGCAGCAAGGTTGGGAAGCGGCAGAAAGCCTGCTGGACGCGGAACGACCGGCTGGGGTTTACCTGTATTACGACCAACTGACAGTCGGCCACATTTTTCCGCAAGCGGGCGCGGAACCGCTACGGGGCGCTCACTTGCGCTCAATTCTGGCGCTTCACTTGGCCGAACCCCTGGCTCGGGCGATCGCGGTTAACGGTTTGCCCCGCAGTGCTGAAACGCTTGAAGACAAACCTTTAGTTGCTTTTGAAACTTACGAGTTAGCAATTAATAGCTAAGTAAATAGGTGGAAATAAAGATTACATGATTCGGGCAGGTGAGTGCCTTCATCTTCTCACTTATATCTGGTTATCCTTAGCTAAACTACCCCCTAGAAGATATTTTTTTTCGTTCTTTTTTTCGTTCATATCTACTAAATTCGGGGAATTTAAACCAAAAACTCAAACCTCAAAAGTTGGGAAATTGGAAAGTTGCAACCCCAAACTTAAAAGTCCCAAGTCAAAACTTTTCTATGTAGTTCCCACTGCAAAATTTTCAGGAGCAAATTATGGCAATAAAAGTGATGGAGATTGAGTTTGCCGAACAGATTAATCCGATTCGGCAACTCGAACACTACGAAGGAGTTCGCATTTTAGTTCGCTACCGGGGACGGCCTCTGGGCTGGGCTTATGTTAGTAACAATCCCTGGGAACAAACAATTTCGGCCGATCGAGTGCGACAAACAATTGTGGAGCAGTTTGGCAAAGAGTTAGTGCGATCGACTTTACGAGAGCAGTTCGGCGCTGTTTCTGAAGCAGTGGCAGATCGCCACCTGCCGTCAATTAGCGTTGTCATCTGCACGCGCGATCGCACAGATTTGCTCAAAGGCGCTCTGGAAGCTCTGCTGGCACTCGACTATCCCCACCGCGAAATTATCGTTATAGACAACGCTCCTGCAAACAGCAGCACCGCTGAATTCGTCGCGCGATTGCCGGTACGCTACGTCAAAGAAGAACGGCCAGGATTGGATTGGGCGCGCAATCGCGGGATCGCGGAAGCGCGACACGAGATTATTGCTTTTACTGACGACGACGCGCGGCCCGATCGCGGTTGGCTGCGGGCGATCGCTTCGGCTTTTGCTGACCCAGAAATTATGGCCGTGAGCGGTTTAGTGGCGGCAGCCGAACTGGAAACTTTGGCGCAACAGCAATTTGAACTGATATATGGCGGAATGCTGCAACACCTGGACCGCCGCAAAACCAACGGTAGCGAGCTTTCTGTGCAGCAGTTGCTGTGGGCGAGCGACTACGGTGTGGGGGCGAATATGGCTTTCCGGCGGCAAGTGTTCGCGGAAGTTGGTAATTTTGACCCTGCTTTGGATGTGGGGACTCCGACTCGGGGGGGTGGGGATATCGAGATGTTTCATCGGATTTTGGCGAAGGGATACTCGACTTTTTATGAGCCGAGAGCTTTTGTGTGGCACTTGCACCGGCGCAGCGCCGAGGCTTTGAGCCGACAGTTGCAGGATAACGGGCGCGGTTTTGGGGCTTATTTACTGACGTGCGATCGCAACCGCACTGTGCCGCGCTGGGAAATTTTGAAATTTGCTATGTTTAATTGGTTGGGTTGGTGGCTGGTGCGCCGCTTGGGGGCTCCGGGTTTGCTGCCGCGCAAGTTGGTAGTCAGCGAGTTGCTAGGAGCTCTCGACAGTCCTTTTGCTTACAGAAAAGCGCAGTTGCAGGCGCAGCAGTTAGCTGAGATTGAGCCGGAAGAGCAGCTAGAGTCTGAACCGCAGGAAGTTGCCGGAGGTGTGCGATGAGAAGTGTTCCAAAGCTGATTGACAGGCGCAAAATCGCTCATTTCTTCGATTTGCTGCGGGTGTTGGTCGATCGCGATATGAAATTACTTTACAAGCGATCGGCTTTGGGGATTGCTTGGACTTTAATCAATCCGCTGTTGCAGTTAGCTGTATTTTCCTTTGTGTTTCGTTCTGTTATACCCATTAACATTCCGCAATTTTCTTCCTTTGCTTTCAGCGGTTTGTTAATCTGGAGTTGGTCTCAAACCGCATTATTTCAAGCAACGGGATTAATTACCAACAATAAAGCGCTAATCAGACAGCCGAATTTCCCCACGGCAATTTTGCCGGTAGTCACGACTATGACGGGGCTAATTCACTTTCTGTTAGCTTTGCCGGTGTTGATTATCTTTCTGGCAATTGATGGCGTTCAGCCGAGTTCAGTGCTGTTTGTGTTGCCGCTGCTGATGGTTATTCAGTTTATTTTGACAGTCAGTTTGGCTTATCCCCTCGCCGCTTTGAATGTCACTTTTCGCGATACTCAGCACACTTTGGGCGTAGTTTTGCAGATGCTGTTTTACCTGACTCCGATTTTCTACGACCTCAACAGCGTGCCGAAAGAATTTCAGCCTTTTTATCAGTTAAATCCCATGGTACCACTGCTTGAAGCCTACCGCACCATACTGCTCAAGGGTACGCAGCCGGATTGGCTGGCACTGTTAATTGTTAGCTTGGTTGTGGCTGCTCTTTTGCCGATCGGACTGGGAATTTTTAGACGGCAAAGCAATACTTTTGTGGAGGAATTGTAAATGCGTCAAGCTATTGTGGTCAAGGGTTTGGGGAAACGTTTCAACCGCTACTCTGCCGATCGACCTTATACGATTATGCAGGCAGCTTTGGCGGGTTTTCGGCAGATGAAACCGCAGGCGCGTTTTTGGGCGCTGCGGGATATCAATTTCACGGTTTCTCCCGGGGAAATGCTGGGAATTCTCGGCAAGAATGGCGCGGGAAAATCGACGCTGCTGCAACTTATCGGCGGTATCGGCCACGCTCAAGAAGGAACTATTGAAGTTAATGGTAGAATTGGCGGTTTGTTGGATTTGGGTGCGGGTTTTCACTCGGATTTAACGGGCAGAGAAAATGTGTTTGTGGGTGCGGTGGTGGCCGGTTTGACTCGTCGGGAAGCGGCGCGCCGGTTTGATGATATTGTTGAATTTGCGGAATTGCAACAGTTTATTGATAGTCCGATGCGGACTTACAGTACCGGGATGCAAATGCGGCTGGCTTTTTCGGTGGCGGTGCACACTGATCCAGAAGTGCTGTTAGTTGATGAACATTTGTCGGTTGGTGATGTGGCTTTTCAAACTAAATGTTTGAACAGAATCTCGGAGTTTAAGGCTCAAGGATGTGCGATTGTTTTGATTTCTCACAACGCGACGCAAATTCATAAACTGTGCGATCGGGCTTTGTGGCTGAAATCAGGTGAAATCGTCGCTTACGGGGAACCAGAAGTGGTAGTCGGTCAGTATTTGTCGGAAATGCGCCCACCAACCGAAAAACGCACTCCCATGCTTCCCCCTGAAGTGACGAGTACAGGTTCGCAACTGCGAATCAATGACAATCGCTTCGGTTCTTTGGAAGTAGAAATTACGGATGTTAAAGTGTTGCCGGATGATGAGATAAACAGTGGCGATCCTATTACTGTGGAAATTCATTATTCTGTACCGAAGCCAATTTCGGCGGCTATTTTTGGCGTGACAATCAGCCGGGAAGACGGTCAAAGTTGTTTTGAGACTAATACTAATCAAATGGGCAGATTGCTGCCGCTGGCGGAAGGTAAAGGCACAATCCGCCTGCACGTAGACAGGCTGGATTTAGGAAACGGTCAGTATTACGTGAATCCTGGGGTTTACGAGAAGAGTTTGGCTTACGCCTACGATTATCATTGGCACACTTATCCGCTGTACGTGCGATCGACTGTCAACCAAAAAACGATTCTTTGTCCGCCCTACCGCTGGGAATTTGATGGCAAAATGCAGGTTGCGGATTTACCAGAACCAGCCTATAAAGTTCACGCCTTAAATAAGGATAATCCCGCCTATGCCCAGATTTCGACTCAGTTAAAAAATAAGCAGGAACCAGACTTTTTAATTATTGGCGCTCAAAAGTGCGGCACGGAACCTCTATCTGGCTATCTCGCAAACCACTTGCAAATTATCAAAGATGGTTCCCGCAACATTCACTTTTTTGATTTGAATTTTGAGCGGGGCGTTGATTGGTACAGCAAGCAGTTGACGCGCAGTGTGGCGGATGAGAAGGTGTTGCTGTGGGAAATGACTCCTTACTATATTTATCATCCGTTGGTGGCCGAGCGGGTTTACAAGTGTTTCCCAGATGTTAAGCTGATTGTAATGCTGCGAAACCCGGTCAAGCGAGCTTGGCTGCACTATCATTTAGAAGTGGCGATCGGGTGCGAAAAGCTGGATTTTGAAAAGGCGATCGCTTCCGAGTCCGATCGCCTAAAAGGTGAAATTGAAAAAATCAAAGCAGATCAAAGTTATTACAGTTTCAACCACCAACATTATTCTTATTTGTCGCGAGGAGTGTATGTTGAACAAATCAGGAATTGGCTAGATTATTTTCCCAGGGAACAGTTGCTAATTCTCAAGAGCGAAGATTTTGAAGCAAATGCCGACAAAGTTTTTTCGGAAGTATTAGATTTCTTGGATATTAGTGCGATCGCCAGTAAAGAATATGAGATGAATACGATCGAGGAATACAGCAAAATACCAGCAGCAATCGAACAACAATTGACAGATTATTTCCAACCTTACAATCAGGAACTTTCTGATTTGTTAAAACAGGATTTTACTTGGAGTTAGAATGGGCAGGTTGGGTTCCAAGAACGAAACCCAACCCACCTCAAAATCTACGGTTAATTATAATTAATGGCAAAAGGTTATGAAACGCATATTTCTCGTAGGATCGCCTCGCAGTGGCACAACAATTCTTCAAAGCTTGTTAGCGGCTCATCCAGAAGTTATTTCTTTTCCGGAATCTAAGTTTTTTCACTATTTGCTGTACGATCAGTTTGCGGGAAAGTTGCCAGGTAGAATGGAAGCTTTTTTTAAGGATGAGATTAAACGTCCTGAACTTTTGAAAGATTTTGATGACAGCCAAACTGTGGAAGCTAAAGCTAGTTGGTTTGTGAGAGTTTTGGATGGTTTGGCTGCTGAACAAAAAAAAAGCATTTGGTTGGAAAAAACGCCGGAACACATATATTTTATTGATGACATACAGCGCTTTTTGCCGGATGCGAAATTCATACATATTTTGCGAAACGGTATGGATACAATAGCTTCTATGTATGAGGCTACTAGGAGTTTTAACGAATTGTGGGGCGTTGGTTGGGATTTAAACCACTGTATCGATCGGTGGGAACACGCGATGTTAACTAGCCACAAATATATTAATAAATCCAATCATATATTAGTTAAGTATGAGGATCTTTTAGATAACAAAACACAAATTCTAGGAAAGATTTGTAATTTCATGGGCATTGAATATGACAGTACAATGCTCGTTAACTATCAAGAAAAAGCCGCGAAGCTCAGTTTAAATCTACCTTGGCACAAAGGAATTGAGAGAGATGTCAAAAGTAGTAACGTTCACAAATATCATAAAATTTTCACTCGCAAGGAAATCAGATATATTTTAGATAAAATTCAGCGAGTCAAGGAGGAAATGGCCTGGAAAGTTACGGTGGAAGTGACAGAACCAATTTCGGATATTTACGCTTGGCAAATATGCGATCGCCTGTCCTGTACGATCAAACTAGAAGGAATTAAACTCGGTATTATTGAATTGCCGATTTGGGATGGCATGGTTGCGGCTTCGGTTTTGGCGGATGCGGTTGCAGCACAGTTTGCTTGGCAAATTCTCGATCGCTTCTTTCAACGCAATCGCTGCGAAAAAGGCAATAAATTGTGGGAAACTTTGCTGGAACCATTGCACCCTAAACATGACTGGACGCTATTTATGCAAGAATTATGGGGGCGTCCGCATTGGCATTTGGAGGATTTCTACAAGCCTGAAATAGCTGAGGAAGTCTCAACAATTACCGTAGAAAAAAAATTGATAGTCTTAGAAATTAGCGAGGGATTTGCTAATATAAAAGTTGAGCTTTCTGAAATAGACGTGCTGGTGAAAGTAGGCGGCGTGGCTGTCGGTATTGTAACTGTTGCGGTGGAAAATAATTTTGTTTCAGCTCAAAAATTGCGATCGACAATTACTCGAAATATTGGTTTTGAGTTGTGCGTAGCCACAGTGCGAGAAGCTTTGCTGGGAAAACCACTCAACGGCAAGCAAGGGCTACGATCGCGCTTAGCCTCTTGTGCTCAACAAAGGTCTAATTTGCCCGACTGCTGGAATGCACCGGGTGCTGGGGGCATTTATCCCGAAAATGCGGTGATATTCGGCAGGCGATCGGGTGCGATCGGGACGAGTGTCAGCCGTCGCGCCTCACTCCCGGCGGCGGCGCTGCAGGAAATCGAGTCAGCCGCGGCAATCGCGGGGGAACCGACAATGCAAATTCCCCCAGAAAACGAGTTTCCAAAGCAAGTATTTTACGTGGGGGAACCGACAATGCAAATTCCCCAAGAAAACGAGTTTCCAAAGCAAGTATTTTACGCACCGGAAATCATTGGCTCAAAATCTTCTTATCGGGAAGTTTCTCACTCGGTGAAACCTCAAGTTTTTGACAATCATAGCCTTACACAAAAACTCCCGATTCTCTCGTACCGCCGCATTTCTCCTGACGGTTTAGACGCAGTTACGCCCCAGATTTTTGAACAACAGTTACACAATCTCAAAGATCATGGTTATTACAGTGCGAGTTGGGAAAATTGGCGAAGCGCGAAACTGGCTAAAACTCCTTTACCCGGTAAAGCTGTATTGATGACTTTTGATGGTGGCTATCTCGACTTTTTCCAATATGCTTGGCCTGTGCTAAAACGCTTTGATTTCACAGGAACTGTTTTTCTTGTAGCGGAGTCAATAGGCAAGACAAATAGTTGGGAAAAAGCCGAATTTGAAGAAGTGCCGTTAATGGGATGGCCGGAAATTTTGCAACTGCGGGATGCAGGGATTGAATTCGGTTCTATGTCTGCTACTCATCAACCTCTGACTGCATTGTCGCCGACAGAAATTGTGCGGGAGGCGGTCAAATCCCGTGCTATCTTGGGACGGGGATTAGAGAAATCTGTTAAATGCTTTGCCTATCCTTACGGGGATTTCGATCCCATTGTAGCGCATTTAATTGGAGCTAGTGGATATACTTTTGGTGTATCATATCAATTAAATTTTAGCAGTTTTGACGATTCTTTATTGTCGCTGCCACGCATTCAAGTCACCGCCGAAAATGCCTTAAAATTAGCTTAAATTAGCTTAGTAAGGTGCGTCAATCAGCGAGATTTTTCCCTCAAATTAACAATCTATCAACGGCCGCACCTTACAAGTGAAATTTATTAATAAATTCCTTAATTTTTCGCTGCAAATAACCGCCTAATCCTCGGGAAATTTTCTCAAATTTATAATAAAATAAAATCTCCATAACATCTTCAGTTTTCATATACTTTAAATAAGAAATCATTTTATCTGTCAGTTCATCATTAACATCATCGATATATTTTCTCACGGCCAACCTTTCCGAAATATTCCATTTCTTATCAAACTTGCGGTGCATTTCCGTCTCATAATCTCGAAAATCTGAGATTTTCCCCTCCAAATACCTTTGAATATATTTCCCGGCGATTTCCGCACCATCCATCCCGTGTCTAATTCCTTCGCCACCCAAAAAATTTACTGTCGAGACACTATCGCCGATCGCAATTATATTATTATCCTTGCAATAAATATCCTTCAAACCAGGGCTGTACTTCAGCGTGGAACCGTGTTTGTCAATAATTTTATAATTTGTAGACTTCAGATATTCATCAATCAGTAAATCAATATATTTTTTCAGCGGTGACAAATGCCTCACCGTTTTCGGATCTAAAAAAATGCGCCCCGCACCAACTTTCAGCCTGTTTGGTTCCATTGGGAATATCCAGGAATAACCCTTCGGCATCCATTTATCGCCCAAAAAGAAGATTAAATCACCCCTGTATTTATTGTAAACTTCCGGCTCTACTTCAATTAAATATTCGATTCCGGTTCCCGACAAAAAATCTGGCTTATCATTCTCTTTTTCGTACATAACCGCCCTAGCAAAGCCAGTAGCATCAACCAATACTTTCGTGCTAACTTTGATAATTTGACCGCTAGATAACTGTTTAAATTCTACGGTTGTTTCGCCCTTGGCTTGTGAATGTCTGGTGTACCGATAACCCAGCAAAACTTCACCGCCAAATCGCTCAGCTTCGCTGGCCAAAAATGCTCTAAATTTAGCAAAGTTGAGAACAACTCCCAAGCTTTCGGGAGACTCCCAACTTTGACTGACTTTGCTAGTTTCAATAGTAAGTTTATGCCAAAAACTGCCGATTACGGATTCGGGTAAATTGAATTTTGAGAGGGTTTCTAGAGGCGTGGCGGCGCTGGAAAAGTCATTTTTATTAAAATTGTCGTTTTGCTCTGCCAGCAAGACTTTGTGGCCGGATTGGGCTAGGATTCTCGCGCAGTGACCGCCTGCTGGGCCGGCTCCTACTATTACTATGTCAAAACTTTTTAAAGTCATCTTGCTTTTAACTCGCTTCCAATGTCAAAATACCCGCAGACATATCAACTACTAACCGCCGATTTTTCAGCCACTGGCGGCAGATTAAAATTTCCGGTACTCCGTCACCCACATGAACGGAAATGTCAAACTATTGCTCATCTATGCGTACTTTTTCTGCATAAATATCGAAATCAAATTCTCCCTTTGCTGTTCGCATTTCTTGTCGCCTAATATAAATCTAATCCAGTCCCTCGAAATCTCGATCGTCCATTGCTACCCACCCCGAAAAACCTGTATCTAGCAGAGCATCACCAGGTAATTCTAAGCCGTTATTAGCAATCTATTCAACTTCAAAAAATAGCTCGTCCTCATCACCAAATCTTCCTTCAATCATATTGAGCCGCACGCCCCTGTATAGTTGATTCGGAAAAGGTAGGGGATAGCATTTGGGTGTTTCGGGCGACACATTTTGGTAGCCGCCATATCATCCTTGTCGATAAAATATTCCCCGCTGTCGGGTTCAACCGCCATGTACCAGTTGTAGTGAGTGTCAATTAATTGTGGTTTAAGGCGATCGAAAATTACTTTGCAACGCTTGCGAAATGCCACTCTTTCAGCGCGCCACTGGGCTTTTTTTTCTTCTGACCACTGAATTTCGGGGAACAATCTTCCTCGCCGCACGGTACGATTTCGTTTCACGTTAGTCATTGTTTTTTCTCCCTTATCCTCAAACCTTCCTTAAATCATGCTGCTCTTTCACTGTCATAGATCGGATCTCGAATGATAAGGTGCGCTAGGCGCACCCTACCATTCTAGTTATTTACACGCTAACAGGAGACTGTTTGCGGCTGAATGTGGCTAAGATGCGATCGGCCATTTGCGGTGGAGTTAACCCTAAACTTGCAAATGATTGCTCTGGCGTTGCATGATCTACTAATGTATCCGGTACACCCAGCCGCATCAGCGGTACGAGGACATTATTGTCGAGCAAAGATTCGGCTACTGCTGAACCGAACCCGCCCATCAAACAGCCTTCTTCTAAAGTGACAACTCGCCCGATTCGCTGTGCTAAAGGCAAGATTAATTCGGTGTCCAAAGGCTTGACAAAACGCGCATTGATGACAGTTGCTTCAATACCGTGCTCGCTCAAAGTCTCGGCGGTTTGCATTGCCGGATAAACCATTGAACCGTAACCCAAGATCAGCAAATCGTCGCCGTTGCGGAGAATTTCGGCTTTGCCGATCGGCAACTCTTCCCAACCTTCTTCCATCAGAGGCACGCCGTAACCGTTGCCGCGCGGGTAACGCATGGTGATCGGGCCGCTGGTGTGGTTGATTCCTGTGACTACCATCCGCTGCAATTCTGCCTCATCTTTTGGCGCCATAATTGTCATATTTGGCAGACACCGCAAGAAAGAAATGTCGTACATTCCTTGGTGGGTGGGGCCGTCAGCACCGACAATTCCAGCGCGATCCAAACAGAAGAAAACTGGCAAGTTTTGGATGCAAACATCGTGAATTATTTGGTCGTATCCCCGCTGCACAAATGTCGAGTAAATTGCTACAACCGGGCGCATTCCTTCGCAGGCTAAACCAGCGGCTAACGTCACGGCGTGCTGTTCGGCAATCCCGACATCAATGTACTGTTTCGGCAGTTTTTCATGAAGTTTATCCAAACCTGTTCCGGTTGCCATAGCAGCGGTAATGCCGACAACTTTCGGATTATCTTCTGCTAGCTTTACCAGGGCGTGGGCAAAGACTTTCGAGTAAGCTGGAGGCTTGGGTTTAGTGGAGGGAATGCCTTTGCCGGTGGCTAAGTTAAAGGGATTTTGGGCGTGATACCCTACTTGGTCTTTTTCGGCGATCGCATATCCTTTGCCCTTCACCGTCACCACGTGAACCAACACCGGCCCTTGAATGGTATGAGCTTGTTTGAAAGTGGCAATTAACTCTTCCAAATTGTGCCCATCTACCGGGCCCATGTAAGTAAAGCCTAATTCTTCAATTACTGCTCCAACTTTCGACACTGCCAAGCGTTTCATCCCTTCTTTGAGGCGTTCCATTTCAGGAGTAAAAGTTTCGCCGACAAAAGGAATGTGTTTGAATTGTTCCTCTAAGTTATCTTTGAGAAACTGCACCGGCGGCGAGAGTCGCATCTTGTTCAAATAGCGGGTAATTGCGCCGACGTTGGGCGAGATTGACATCTCGTTGTCGTTGAGCACAACTAACAAATTGGTTTTCGGCATATGGCCCGCGTGGTTGATCGCTTCGAGTGCCATGCCGCCAGTCAAGGCGCCGTCGCCGATGACTGCTACAGTTTTAAAGTTTTCGCCCTTTAGGTCGCGTGCCATCGCCATTCCTAAGGCTGCGGAAATACTTGTGGAAGCGTGACCGGCACCAAAATGGTCGAATTTGCTCTCGCAGCGCTTGAGATAGCCTGCAACGCCGTCTTTTTGGCGCAGGGTGTGGAATTGGTTGTAGCGGCCGGTGATTAATTTGTGAGGATAAGCTTGGTGGCCGACATCCCAGGTAACTTTGTCGCGATCGAGGTCGAGTGTTTGGTAGAGTGCTAAGGTCAGTTCGACTACACCCAATCCTGGGCCGAGGTGGCCGCCGCTAGCGGCTACAGTTTCTAAATGCTTTTCTCGAATTTGTCGGGCAATTTGTTCGAGTTGATGAATCGAGAGGCCGTGTAATTGGTTTGGGTGAGTCAGTTGGCTGAGATGCATATTTTAAAATCTTGCTCCTGTGAATCAGGACGAATCCTTAACAGCTATAGGTTGAGCCTGCGACGCTGGGGACGCGCAAACGTTAGAATAGTTTAGCTGTTATTTGGGGAAAACTGTTAGGCGTAACAATTTTATTATTTCTGACCTGGTAATTATAGTTAATAAATATTACAGAGTCAATATAAAAACTGCTTATATTGTAATTTGCTAATCGCTAATTGTTAGCTTCTTGGGGATTCTTAGGAATTTCCAACTACTTTTTGTAGTGAGGGCTGAGTTTTTAGCCATTTGGTTTATGCAAGCGGACTATGATGCAAAATCATTAACTGTGATTTGCCCAGCGCTTCTAGCGCGTAGGTACGATTTTGCAAATCGCTAAACTCAACCTCAACAAATTCTGCATCATATTCATCAACTACTGTTCCCACTTGACCGCGATATAAGTCCGGTTCTGGTAAATTTTCTAGTAATGCAACTACATCAAGCATTTTTATTGTAAAATTCATTTTTATATCCCTTTTTCATGGAGTATAACATAGCTGATGTCAAGTTGGGTTTCGCGAGCGCACTTATTCTAATTGACGAGGATCTTCCGCAGGTGGATGCCAACCGCCTTGCACCCAAAACCTGCGCGATCGCCGAATCGAATCCTCTTCATCATAACGTTCATCATTAAGGTCGAGCCGATTGCAAGTTGCTCGACCTACTGGAGTTTTACTGACAATATTTAGACCATCTGCAGTCCAGATAAAATGCTCTGACCAGTGCTGCTGACGAGGATTAAATAAGGAAACCTCTTGCTGAGTTTCCGGGTCAATTCCCTTGGTAAAATTGTAGTGGCGTTCGTTGCAGCGATGGCAAGCTAATGCTAAATTTTCACTTTCATCAGACCCGCCGAGAGATTTGGGCATGAGATGATCTATGGTAAAGCGATCGGGGCTTAGATATTCGGGAGAGTGGCAGTATTCGCAGAGGTATTTAGCTCGTTGTCGTATAAGTTGTCGAGTTCGATCGGACACCATTTGGCTTGAGTGGAAAGTTGGGCGTTAATAAACGTAAAAATTCGGGATAATTCGATGATGCCAGCTAATTCAGGAATTTCATCGGCAGTTAGCAAATCTAGTTTTTTTCTCTCTAGCAATTCTTCCATACGAGATTGGATCTCGTCGGTAAATCTGAATAAGTAAATATTCCCAAACTCTACCATTACGATGCCTTGGGGCATCAAGGATGAAGGTTTCACCATTAATTGAGTATTCATAGGGATCAAAACTCTCAGATACTCTTGAAATATTGTAGCCGATCAATTGTCAAGTGAATTTTATGAAGGAACGATCGCACTTGTTGTAAAAGCCGATCGCCCCCATCGATTCATTAGAGTATTCGTTCTAATTCAGCCGATCGAACTTCTGGCAATTTCTCGGCCCCAGTCGTATCAAATACGATCGCGTGTTTAGCCACCGGCAACAACCGCCGTAAAATCTGCATATATCCCTCTGCATCGCCCCGGCGGTGGAATCGAGCAACCACCAATCGCTGCATATTTGGCAATTGCCGCACGATACACCAGGGATGAGTGTTTAATTTGGGCTTTGATGTTGGTATCATAGGGTAATCCTTCCCCACGTTCGTGGGGTGTGGTAGAAAAGGCGATCGCCCTCAAGTTTTCGAGGCTAGGTGGGCGATCGTTTTGAGTTATTCTGATATTTAAGGTTAATACTAACCTGTTGTCAAGGGCAAAATGGGGCGAGTTAGACTAAAGATTCGAGAATTGGCAGAAGAAAAGGGCTGGACGCTGCAAGATGTCGCCGATCGCTCTGGGGTTAATTACAACACGGTTAAGGGTTATGCTAGACGGGATGACGGCATGAATACGGTTGACCTTAGCGCCGTTCAGAAGATCGCCCTTGCTTTTGACGTAATGATTGAAGATTTGGTCGAGTTTTTGGAATAGTAGGGGCGATCGCACTAATGGGCTACGTTAGACTGCGGATTCGAGAACTAGCTGAGCAAAAGGGTTGGACGTTTAGAGAAGTGGCCGATCGCTCGGGAGTGAATTACAACACTGTTAGAAGCTACGTTCAGCGCGATGCTTTGAACACGGCCGATATTTCTGCTGTCTACAAAATAGCCCGCGCCTTCGACGTGACGATGGAAGATTTGGTTGAGATTTTGGAAGATTAAGGGGCAGACTGAAGATGCGATTCCTTCCGGGTAAAAGATAATCTACTTCTTCCTTCTGCTTCCTCCTTCTTCCTTCGCGTCCTTGGTGTCTTCGCGGTTCAATAATATAGACAGTATTGGTGCTAAACTCGCGTTTGACTTTGCCAAATTTCCTCCAACAGCCGCTCTTGAGTTTTCGCCGGTTCTTTGCAAGTTAAACACTCGCAAACTAACCCGATAACACCTTCAGGCAAATCAGCCTCAATCTGACAGACAGCAGTCGGATAATACTGCGAAATCAACCCGGAAATCTGGTCGGGTGACGTGCGAATCAGGGTAGAATGCTGATACCAATCCAGAGCAGCAAGTAGACTCGGACAAGCTTGCGGAGCATCTTGTACAATACTGCTGAAAGCTTGCAAAGCTTGTTGGGCGCGATCGAGATATTCTAAATTCGGGCCCAACAGCGCGAGGCGAACCAACGAGGCGATCGCAATTCCATTCGCCGCCGGAGTTGCATTGTCTATATAGCTGCGTTCCCGCACCAACAAATCTCCGCTAGCATCCTTAGCAGTATTGTAATACCCTCCCAATTCCACGCTCCACAAAAACTCATCAAACTCTTCTTGCACCTGCACAGCTTTCTCCAACCAAAACTGAGAATTCGGCAACTGTTTTGCCTCTTCCCCGTTCCCTAAAGTCAAACTCGCTTGGTGCAAATCCAACAAAGCTTTCACAAACAAAGCATAATCTTCCGACTGCGCGGTTACAGCAGAGTGTCCGTCATAATTCAACCGCTGAAACCGCCCATCCGTCCACTGATTGTCTAAAATAAAATTAGCAGTTGTCACAGCTAATTCCAGATATTCCCAATTTCCAAAAACAGCCGCAGCGCGGGCCAAGCCCGAAATCATTAAGCTATTCCAAGCAGCAATCATTTTCGTGTCAGTAACTGCGGGAATTCTACCCGGCCAACTGTCGTTTTTAGCTTCTTGATTGTTGCGGGCTGGCGGAAAGGTTTTTACAGTATCAGGATTGCCACCGTAGCGAACTTGAAAGAGTTTAGCCAAAGCCGTTTCTACCGTGTCGCTCAGTTTTCCCGGATGGCGGCGCTGCAATACATTCTTGCCTTCAAAATTGCCGTTGCGACTAACAGTAAACTGTGCTTTAATTTCCGTTAATTCCTCAGCAGTTAACAGTTCTTCCAGTTCGGCATAAGTCCAGACATAAAATGCTCCCTCTTCCGGTTCAACTTCCTCTGAAGTGTTAAAGCTGTCAGCATCCTGTGCGGCATAAAAATAACCTGTCGGCGCGGTCATTTCTCGCTTCAACCATTCTACTGTGCCCGCGATCGCAGTTTCAAAAGCGGGTTCTTGTATTCCCGCGCTCCACAAATTTGCTAAATACTCAACAATTTGACCGTTGTCGTAGAGCATTTTTTCAAAGTGTGGCACAGTCCAAGTCGCATCAACGGTGTAGCGGTGAAATCCGCCTGCTACGCGGTCGTAAATGCCGCCCAACGCTAAGTCTAATCCGCGCTGAGTGCAGACTTGTTTGCTGTCGTATTTTGATTCAAAATTAAATCGGGCTCCCCGCAGTGCTAGCTCAGCATAAGGTATCATCGGAAAACTGGGACCGGGGTTGTGGCCGGCAACAATTCCGGTGTTGATTTCTAAGCCTTTTTGAAATATTTCGCGATTTAATTCGGCCGTTACTCCTGACAGCGCTGCCGTCTGTTGGAGGTTGCCTAAAATCTCTGCTTTGAAGGATTCTACTTTGCCTTTTTCTGTGTCGTAAAAGCGGCGAATTGCTTGCAAAACTTCTAAAAATCCCGGCCGTCCATATCGCGGTTCTACGGGGAAATAAGTGCCTCCGTAGAATGGAACTCGCTCGTCTGGAGTGAGAAAAACGTTGAGCGGCCAACCGCCTTGACCGGTCATCATTTGCAAGGTTTGCATATAAATGCTGTCGATGTCCGGGCGTTCTTCGCGATCGACTTTTATCGGTATAAAATGCGAATTCATGTATTCGGCGATCGCCCGATCGGAAAATGCTTCCCCTTCCATCACAGTACACCAGTGGCAGCTAGAGTAGCCAATTGACAGGAAAATCGGTTTATTTTCGCTCCGGGCCGTTTCTAAGGCTTCGTCGCACCAGGGCCACCAGTCGATCGGATTTTCGGCGTGTTTCCGCAGGTAAAGGCTTTGGGATTGAGCAAGACGGTTGACCATAATCAAATATACTTTAACTCGTAGTCAGTAAGCTTGTTATTTCTCTCGTAGTGTAGCGTGAGATGTTTTAGTTGAGTTGTTGCCGATAATCATGTTTTAATATTATGGCTGAGTATCTCGATCTAACATGAGTTTATCATCTCGGAGAACCTTCAATCAACGGCTCGGACAATTTTTGCTGAGCGCGGCAGTTCCTCCTACTGTTTCCCAACTGTACCAAACTGAATATTCGGACCAAGCTTTATTAGAAACGAATCTTAACAATTTTCTGGCGAAAGCAGACCCAGAAATAGAATTATTAGTCCCGACCTTTTTAGGTAACGACAAGCGCCGCTTCTACGGTCGAGGTGTGCCGAAAAGCTTGAAATTAATCGACAAATTTCAACTCGGTAGCGGACGGACTTTTCTGGGAAGGCGATCTGTAGTTTGGAGCGGTGCGGGTTGGACTGGCCAGCCGACAATTACCAGAGACGGGGGAAAAACTTATTTAATTATAGGTGCTTATGACCACAATTTGCGGAAAATAGATATTGCTACTAATAAAGAAGTTTGGCGCTATAAGTTTGATGATATAATCAAAGGTTCATCAACAATTTATATCGATGAAAAAGCCAGCGCCGAAAACAGAATTGTGATTTTGCAAGGCAGCCGCAGCGGTGGCGGTGCCCAAAAAGTCGTGCCGAGTTTTAGGGCAATATCTTTTAGAACTGGCAAGGAACTTTGGAAATTGGACATCAGGAAAACACCCAGCTACAGCCGGGATAACGACAGCAGCGCTTTGGACCTCGGCGGTGGCGTTTTGTTCAATGCGGGGGAAAATGCGATCGGCTATTTTCTCGATAGTTCCACAAGCCAAGCCAAAATTAAACAAGGAATCAAGCAGCCCAATGTCTTGTCGGAAGTACAGCTTTATGCAGCAGGAGATATTAGCAAGCACAGGGGAAACCTGGTCGCGGAATCATCACCATCAAGACTCAAAGATCGAATATTTATAGCGGCTGGTTCCGGTCATATTTACGGTATTAGCATTGAAACTAAAAAGATAGTCTGGGATTTCTATACAGGTTCAGATTTGGACGGAAGTGCTGTAATTTCTAAATCGGGAAAACTGTTTTGTGCCATTGAAAAACAATACATTCAGGGCAACGGCGGCGTGCTGAAGCTAAATCCCAACAAGGAACCGAATGCCAGCGTCGAATGGTTTTTACCTACCGGAAATCGCCGCCTTTCTAGCTGGGAAGGGGGGATAATTGGCTCGGTGGCATTGAATGACGAGTACAATTCAGGGGAGTTTCCGGCGCTGTTTGCCACAAATGCGATCGACGGCAATTTGTACATCGGTTCCCAAGATATGATTACAGGTAAAAAAACTTCTGTGCCTTGGCGAAACCAGTCTTACGATACTCCGGTAATAGTATTTAAAAAAGCGATTGGTTCTTCAATTTCGACTCCAATTTTTACCGATGGCAATAAACTGATAAGTGCGGGATACAACGGTGTTTATTTGTTCAATTTGAATTGGGAACGAGCGAAGTCGGGGGATGAGAATGCGTTGAAAAATGCTAAAGGGGAGTTTTACCGTTTGAAAGTAATAGAATCGGGGAGATTTAAACCGGGTTTGTCATTTGAGGCGACGCCTGTAGTTTGGGACGGAATTGTGAGGATTTGTGCGAGGGATGGCTGGATGTATACTTTGGGTTAGTTATTGGTATTTTGTACCTCTATCGGGAACAGGCAAGATGCCTGTTCCACAATAAGTAGACTCTGTTGTGGAACAGGCATCTTGCCTGTTCTTAAAAGGGTGTTGAAATCCGCGACCTATTCCTACCTGCGGTTTAACTGCGGTTATATGTATGAGAGAAATAATTTCGGAAATTATCGGAAACTCGTTATGGCAACTCATGAAACTCAAATCAGTCAAGTTTACGGTTCAGAGGATGCTCAAGGTATTTTACAGCTTGCGATCGCGCGATCGCAAAATGCTTCACCTTCCATCACCCTACACCAGTGGCAGCTAGAGTAGCGAATTGACAGAAAAATCGCTTTATTTTCCCTCCGCGCCCTCTCTCATATCATTTCCGGTTACACCGGAATGATGTTGACGGTTGACTGTTGACTGTTCACGGCGTCAACAGTCAACCGTCAACCGTCAACAGTGAACTCGAATTTACTATTCCGATGCTAACGGATTTGATATCAGGCTTCCTCGCACCAGGCCCACCAGTCGATCGGATTTTCGGTGCGTTTTCGCAGGTAAAGGCTTTGGGATTGAGCAAAACGGTTGACCACAATCAAATCCACTTGAACTCGTGCGGGGTAAGCTTGTCAGTTCTCTAGCAGTTTAGCGCGAGATGTTTTAGCTGAGTTGCTGCTGATAATCCTGTTTTCATAGGATCGCTGATAATTTAGATGTCAAATGAGTCGATCGTCTCGGAGAACCTTCAATCAACGGCTGGGAAAATTTTTGCTGACTGCGACGGTTCCTCCTGCTGTCCTCAAACAGTGCCAAATTGCATTTGGGAATTGACGGGGTGACAACGCCACTGAAACCTTGAGATTTATAGGGTTTAGGCTCTTGAACCTCCCTCAAGAGAGTAGCAATTATCAGAAGTCTATTGACAATTTTGATGGTAGCGATCGCCAACGATCCTCATTCGACCGTGTAGAAAGTTTCAAAAGTAGCGATCGCACGCACACATTTTTTTGATGACAAGCTACTCAAACCCATACTGCGTCAAGCATTTCTACTTGCTTATCACCCGTTAAATCTTGGAATCGAGCTTTTTCGGAAAAATAATATTAACCACTTTTTAGCCAAAGCAGACCCAGAAATAGAATTATTAGTCCCAACATTTTTAGATAACGACCACCGCGCCTTCTACGGTAGACGCAGGGCTGTTTCATTCTCTTGTAGGGGCTGCCCCCCGTGGCTGCCGCAATCCCACCAAATGCCTAACAAATCCTGGATGGGTCGGGTCGGCATTCTTGGCACGACCCGTACAAAAAGTTGGTTTTCCTGAGAATGAAACAGCCCTGACGGTAGACCTGTTCCGAAAACTATATCCCAGAAAGTCGAGTCGTCCCTTTACTCGGTCAAAGTTCCGGCGTCACAGATAATAACGACCACCGAAACCATTGGTCTCTAAACTGAGATGTTGCACCATGATCAATAAGCCGGTTTTGGGCGATCTCTCCTGCCCAACCCCTACTCCCCACAAGAAAACTCATTCTTTGTGGAACGGGCC
Organism: Microcoleus sp. FACHB-DQ6; assembly: GCA_014695175.1. Classification (GTDB taxonomy): domain Bacteria; phylum Cyanobacteriota; class Cyanobacteriia; order Cyanobacteriales; family Microcoleaceae; genus Microcoleus. The sequence goes on from JACJNV010000118.1 coordinate 31,285, forward strand.
GGAGAGCCGGTTCTGGGTAATGGTGCAACATATAAGTCTAAATGGCGCTTGTTGCTGAATCGGAAAGCCAGAATCGACGCACCGAATATGATCCAAGATTTTGCCCTGAGTTATAGTCCAGATTCCGCAGCTTCAACTGTCACCATCGGTTTTTACTTATTTTTACCCAGCCATCAAGCTATCACTTAAACTTTTCTACCGTACATTAACGGATAAAAAAAGAATTAAGGGCATAAATTAGAGCTTAAAAAGAGTTTTATCAGTAATTATGCTGTGTGAAAACCCAGGTTAGGAAGGTGGGTAATAGCTTTTTTAAAGACAGAAAATTCAGGAATAAAATCCGGGTGGCAGCACCCCTATTTTTTGAGGTAGGCCATAGCAAATAGCTAGCTATAACTCATCAATTTAGGCATTTTGGCTAAATCGAATCCGCGTATTCTCAATCTTCATCGAATCTTTATCAAACCTACTTGCATTAACTTGTGCTTCGGTTTACATTGAATATGTGAAGGGAAAAAACCTGCTTCCAGTCAACTTAAAAATAAAGGTGTCAACCATGAAATTCCAATTAAACTTAGTCAAATCTATTTTAGCTGTTGCCGGTGTCGCCGCTCTTAGTGCAGTATCCGCAGCACCTGCCTCCGCCTTCGGCTTTGGTAATATCGCTGGTGGCGATAATCAGTATGGAGATGCTTATTTTAATGACTTTAGCTTTGATGTCACAGATGGTGGCTCAGATAACGTTATCTTCAAGATTGCAAATAATGCATCCGTAGCCGACATGTTTATTGGTGGAGTTTACTTTGACACAGGTTCTAATAGCAATTTATTGAGCGCCTTTGGTGTTGATGTTGGTAATAGTGGCACAGTTAATTTTGAAGATAGTGGAACTGCTAATATGGCACAAAGTGGGAACCTTAGTGCTTGGTCTACTGATTTTTCAGCTACGAAAAAAGGTGCTGCGTCTAACGGTGTTCACGGTGGTGAGGTTTTGGGGTTGAGTTTTACTGGAAATTATAATAACGTAGTTTCCGCGTTGAATGCTGGTACTTTAAGATTAGGGTTGCACGTCCAGGGTATTGGTCCTAAAGCTGAGTATAGCGATAGTTTCGTCAGCACCATTAGTGCTGCCAACACTGAAGCTACTCCTGAACCTTTAACAATGCTTGCTGCTGGAGCCGCTGTTGGGTTTGGTACTATGTTCAAAAAGCAACGCGCTCGGGATCAAAAAGCTGAATAGGCTATCATTTGAACTGGTTTTCGATCCTGGCTTGATTCCAAACTGATTATTTTATGTTCGAGCTAAAAACCTGGTTTCACCAAGAAACCAGGTTTCTTATTATCTAATAGCGCGCCACCGTGAAAACCCCGGGCTTGGAAGTCGATTTCAAACACATTTGCAGCGCTACGGCTGTTATTAAGATCTATAATTGAGTCCAGAGAATCAAGTGTATCAACTAGGCATAGAAACATCGTAGAGGGCGAGCAATCTCCGCAGCGGACTGAGCCGAATTGATGCGGAACAGTTAAACGGCGAATAATCGCTAGACGGGTGGCGTCATTACAGCACCCCAGGGTAGTGGTATTGAACGTCAAGTCGCCCCTAGACAGCGCATTTAAGAACTATCGTAAGGCTGTTTCTTAATAATTTCCGATCTAAAGACACTGAGATTCTTTAAAAGGAGATAATCACCATTGATCATTGCTCGAACTCTAACTCGCTCAGCCGTATTTACTCGAACCTCCGTGTCACACCGTGCGCGGTGCCAATTGCGTCTACTCTCAAAAAATTCCAGCCTCATTAAGGCTACTTATTTTTAATTATTGTTGATTCACTCCCTTTTTAGTCTTTGCTTACAGCGGCTGAGTAAGCAAGTGCTAGGCACCCAACCAATCATTTCGAGTAGCCGTCTTTTCACTAGGTGTCCTAATGCTGAGCTATGCGTTGCCTCTGAGTCTCACCATCCATCAAATTCCAGAGTGTCTACTAACATCATCTCCTAGATTTACGGCCTTTAAAATCCCCCAAGTCCTTTCCGTAGTAGGGGTTCAAGCTACTGAGTTGTCCACATCCCGTACTATTTTTATGATATGATCTAACAATAGTCTGGACTGTTTTTAGTTCGTAGTCTCAAACCCTCGATTTTCCGTTGCTACTTTGATTGCCGAATCGCCTGGAAACCCTTATTCTACGGTTGGCAATCAAAAACTGTCCCAAGTATGGCTTTAATCAATCAACTAATAACTAATATCTAAAATGTTCAAGAGAAAACTTTTTTGGCTCATCATTATCGCCACAGCTTTAGTAACTCTGAATATGACACTCCTGTGGAAAATGGACGATATTGCTCATTTTTGGATGAGTATAGTTTTTTGGTGCGCTGTGGGTTCCCTGCTTTGGGACAACCAGGATATTCTCAAACAGAGTGAGATCAAAAGTGACCTATTATCGAGAGTAGCAGGGACGCTATTAATAGCTTTTATTTTATTTAAAAGTGCTGGGGTTTCCAGTAAATTCGATCCTTTTTTAAGACTTGCACCTTTTTTGTCGGGTTTAGGTTTGAGCCTACTTGCGGTAGGTTTTCAGAACTTAAAACTATATTGGCGTGAATTGGTAATACTATTTTTTCATGGCACCCCCAGTGTAATTACCTTACCTTTAGTGGATTTTATTACCTCGCTTACTGCTAAATTTGCTTATTATTCTTTGTGGTATGTCGGTTTTAATGTAACACGTGACGGTAATTATGTTGCTTTACCGACAGGAAGAGTGTTGGTAAATGGGGGTTGTTCGGGTATAGAGGCAATGAATTACTTATTAGGTTTAGCTGTAGTTTGTTTAGTGATGTTTCCTACTAAACAAAATAAGGCTTTGGTAATAGGTGTCGCTGTCATTTTTGGTTTTATTGTTAATGTTTTTCGAGTGGCGGGAATGGCATTGTTAGTTGCATCTAATCGCCTAGATTTGTTTAAATATTGGCATGAGGGTGAAGGTTCTTTAGTCGTGGGAATGATTGCGGTGATTTTGTTTGGGATATTTTATCAATTTATGTTGAAACGAGATAGCCAACTTAGTCAAAGTTCGGGAAATTAATTAGTTGGAATTTGAGGTAATATATCGGTTCTTCGATTTCCCCTCCAATACTCAGGAGTCTCAATCACTCAAATGTCCGGGTGTTGAAATCCGCCAATGTCACTACCTGCCGTTTAACTGCGTCTATATCTATCATAGGGCTTGCTGGATAAGTGCAGAAAGGTTACACGGCTTGGTTATGCGATCGTCCGATCAAGGAAAGTGTGCAAGATAAACAGGTAAAATAGTACAAAAGCCTTGCATCACCC
>JACJNV010000119.1 GCA_014695175.1 Microcoleus sp. FACHB-DQ6
AACCGAGTTGATTATTGAGATTCCCTTGAGCCAAACTCATTCCAAACCGATTGTGAAGTGAAAAAAAGTCCGCGCGCGCGAAGCTATCCCGTTCGCGCGCGCCTTCGGTGAAGGGTAGCGAATCGCCCAAATTCAAAAATCGAAAATTCAATTAAAATACAAAAGTAGCTAAGTAGATTTGAGCCAATTCTGAGGAAGCGACTGTGACTGAAAAAAATACCGCCCAATGGGATGCCGGCCGGTTTCTCAAAACCTTGGCTTATTTCGGCGTCATTCCCTTCATTGGCAGCATTAGCTGGCTGCAACAACTCTTTGGAAGCAGCACCAACAGTAAAAAAGACCAACCCAAACTGGTACTGGTAGCCGGTGCTACCGGCGGCGTGGGGAAGCGAGTTGTCAAGCGGCTGCAACAGCGGGGATATAAAGTGCGAGCCCTCGTCAGAGATACCAAAAGAGCAACAGAAATTCTCGGCCAAAATGTCGAGTTAGTCGAAGGAGATATCACTCTGTCAGAAACCCTAACACCGTTAGTAACCGAGGGCATAGAAGCAGTTATCTGCTGCACCGGCACCAAAGTTCAACCGGTAGAAGGAGACACCCCAACCAGGGAAAAATACTATCAAGGCATCAAATTTTATATGCCGGAAGTTGTCGATGTTCCCGAAATCGTAGAATACAAAGGCATCAATAATTTAGTGCAAGCTGTTCGCCGCCAGCTAATTCAAGCAGGCGAAAAAACAATTTTTGACTTCACCAAACCCAGCCAAGATTTAAAAGAAACTTGGGGTGCGCTCGACGACATCGTAATGGGTGGCACGAGCGAAAGTTCGATTCGGCTGACAGGCAATACTGCATTATTCACAGGCAATGTTTCTACTGCCAACTCGGGCGGCTTTGCTTCGGTGCGTACCCGCAACTTTGATACTCCGCTCAATCTCGCAGGATTTAGTGGACTCCAACTGCGTGTCAAAGGCGACGGCAAGCGCTACAAATTGATTGTTCGCAACGAAGCTAAATGGGATGGAATTGGCTATTGCTATTCGTTTGATACTGTTTACAATACCTGGATTACTGTCACCGTTCTCTTTGATGAGTTAATCCCCGTATTCCGCGCGAAAACTGTTAAGGATGGCTCTAAATTTGATGCCAGCAGTATTTTTTCTTTTCAGTTAATGTTGAGCAAGTTTGAATATGACGGCGCGCTCAACCCGAAATTTACACCGGGTATTTTTCAACTGGAGTTAGAATCTATTAAAGCTGATGGGGGACAGACTTTGCCGCGATTTGTGATGGTGAGTTCGGCAGGAGTTACCCGCCCTGGCCGCCCGGGAATTAACTTGGAAGAAGAACCGCCGGCAGTCAGAATGAATGATATGTTGGGGGGGATTTTGACTTGGAAGCTGAAAGGGGAAGATTGCGTGCGATCGAGCGGCATACCTTATACTGTTGTCAGACCTTGCGCTTTGACTGAAGAAGCGGGAGGCAAAGCTTTAATATTTGAGCAAGGAGACAATATTAGGGGCAAAGTCAGTCGGGAAGATATTGCAGAATTGTGCGTGGAGGCTTTGGAACAACCTCAAGCTTGCAACGTTACTTTTGAGGTGAAAGAGGGGGAAAATGGTAGTTCTCCAGGAGACTGGCAGGGTTTGTTTTCGGGAGTTAAATAACATATAGCACTTCTTAGTAAAATGAGGTACGCTTGGTGATTGGTAATTGGTAATTGGTAATTGAGAAAAAGGATCTCGCCTGCCAGCATACCTCACTTCTTTGAGAAGTGCTATGCGATCACCAATCTTGAGTAAGATTAAATGAACCGCGAAGACGCAAAGGACGCGAAGGAAGAGAAAGAAAAAGATGCAGTTCTTCCTTCGCGCTCTTCGCGTCTTCGCGGTTTAATCATTCCGATGCAACTCGATTTGGTATGATGAGTAAAACAATCACCAATAACTAATAACCAATAACTAATAACTAATTTATGCCTTTGACTTTTTGGCGACGCAACCTGACTCCTTATTTGTTTTTGCTACCTGCTTTATTTATTTTGACTTTGACTGTTTTATGGCCGGCGGTGCAAGCTTTTTATTTGAGTTTTACCAACTACGAATATGATTTAACTCAAATGCCGCAGTGGGTGGGTTTAAAGAATTTTAACAGGTTGTGGGGCGATCGCACATTCTGGCAAACTTTGACGAATACGCTGCTTTATCTCGCTTGCGTTGTGCCTGTATTGGTTGTTCTACCGTTGGGAATGGCGATTTTGTGCAACCAAAAACTTAAGGGGATGAACTGGTTTCGAGCAGCATACTACACGCCGGCGGTGATTTCGATGGTTGTCGCCGGGATTGCTTGGAAGTGGCTTTTTGCTGAGACTGGATTGCTGAATCAGTTGGGGGAATTGTTGGGTTTACCTCCTGTTTCTTGGCTGGCTAATCCGAAGTTAGCAATCTTTAGCGTCATGGCGGTTACTATCTGGAAAGGATTGGGCTATTACATGGTGATTTATTTGGCAGGGCTGCAAGCTATTCCGGCAGAACTTTATGAGGCGGCTGCTATTGATGGTTCTGATGGTTTGGGAAAGCACTGGGATATTACTGTGCCGCTAATGAAGCCTTATTTAGTTTTAGTTGCGGTAATTTCGGCGATTTCTGCTACTAAGGTTTTTGAAGAAGTTTATATAATGACTCAGGGCGGGCCTCGCAATAGTTCTAAGACTGTTGTTTATTATCTTTACGAACGAGCGTTTAATGATTTGGAAATTGGCTATGCTTGTACGATCGGGCTGGTTTTGTTTTTGCTAATTTTGGGTTTGTCGATTTTGCAAGTTAGCCTTCAGGATTTGACTCGCAATGATTAAGATTTATGACGGATTAGAACTGACGCACTCCGGGCATCATAAACTTTGTTTCTCGTTCTCCTTCCTGTGATTACCAGGACTTTGTTACATTCAGAAACCGGGTTTATTGGTCTAATTTCTACTAATTTTAGACTGGAACCTCGAAGTAATGCGATCGCTCACGGCTTTGGACAGGTCTTATTGGTGAAATCACAGGTATAAATATAGGGTTTCTGCCAGTTCAGAGGAATTTCTAATAAATCCCTAGTTCCGGTCATTCCCTGTCCCAGAAAGAGCAGCACAGCGATCGAGCTCAAGATGACATGGATAGTGCGCCAGCGATTTGAGCGGTCTTTGTAAATGTCTTCAATGATGGCAAGCGAGAAAACCATAATTAGCGCAGCGGTGATGCCAATGTAGTAGTGAGACCAATACCATTCATTGGTTCGCCGATAAACGCCATCTTGAGTGCCAAGAATCACCAAACCAGTACCTGTTAGGGTCGCAAATAGGCCGCGCCATACAGCGGGTGTAGCTCGATATAGCATGACCAAAGAGGCGATAGTTGCAACAAACATCAGCACAATGAAAATGACCTGAAAGGAGTTTTTGCTCCAAACATCCTTGCTCAAAATATGCTCAAAAATCGGGTAGGCTAGACCTAACAACGTCACTCCTACCACCGCACCTGACAGAATTCGACCTGCTTTGACGTGTTCGGGACCGACTACAGGTGGAATTTTGCTCTTGGTGTCGATCACAATTTGCTTCCGACGCTGCATGGTTTGCCACCCCATATTGAGAACAATACCAAGCATAGGAAAAACAATCGCTACAGCTAAAATAGGATGCAGCAAAGCCAGAAAATCTTTAAATTCCATAGAGCACCTTTTTGTTGAAGAGGGTTGGCTTCATCAACCCGGTTTTTGCGCTACATAATATCATACCCGGCGATCTAAGCACAGTAAGTTTGCAGTCAGGACTAATAGTTATTATTCACTGGCATAGAGAGGATTGAAGTCCTGACTGCAACCACGCTTTATGAAGGGTAACTCACCAGAAATGTTGATAAATCTGAAGCTAGGATATAGCAGTTGTCAATTGGGTGAGGTACAGCTTTCTCAGTTACGCAATTACCCAATTACAATTACCTTGTTCTCAGAGACATGAAAACTGCTGGCGGTAAGGTCAGTGGCGCTTAGCGAGTAACTACCTGCATCACTTTGAGCTTAGCTGAACAGTTCTTTGTTATTCACAATAGTAGGGTAATTTTTGTTCGCTAAAGCATTTTACCAGGGATATCGCCCATCCACTGTGCTTGTACTTTCTTGTCGTAGTTGAGATAAAGCTTCCCATTAACGATTTTCCAGGCGTCACAAGGGTTGGCTTGTGCAACCTTATTGAAGTGTATATTCGTGCGTTACGGATTAAATTAAAAGCAAGTAACGCCAAAGACCTGCTGCCTAGTGTTCGGGGAGTTAGATACGTGTTGCGAGAGCAAAAGTGATGAGGGGCGGATTTACAAATACTTGGCATATCAAGTATGGATACTGGTGAACCCGCTCCTATTGTGCTACCTATTTCTTTTGTAAAAAATAGACCTAGAAATCCGGTCGTTCCTGATAATCTTCCGCAGAACTAGGGTCTAATTCCCAGCGACTTTCATCTCGATGTTCAAGCATATTTGTTGTGTTCAAAATAGCGCCATCGGGCATTTCTATGCCCGCAGCGGCTCCCAGTTCGTCAACAATATCCAGGTCGGGAGTAGGTGCGGTTCCGCCCACCGATTGCTCGCCAGTGGCACTTTCTTGTTCCGCAGCCGGATCGCCATCCTCGCCGCCGATTTGGGAACTGGTGGAAGAGTAGTCCGAACTGCTGTCCTGCAGGGTTGTTATGTCGTCTTGGCTCAATCCCGGTTGATCGATGACGCCGGTACCGTAAGATTCGGTAATTTCTTGAGGCAATTCGCCCAAATTATCGCGTTCTGTTGTTGTTTTTGCGTTGCTTTTCTTTGGCTGTGCCACGATACTTGCTCCTGTTTGTTTTTGAACTCAATTAAATTAAAAATGTCCGAATTTGGCTTTAACTGAATTGTTTTTAGTAATTGCCGATGGCTATAATTAAGTGGTATAATAATTCCTATTTAAGCTTTTAGCTTCTATCCCAAGAAATATATGGATTCCGCTCAGCTATTTCATTGGGAATACAAAAAGCGATCGCCCTTTTCAAAAGGGCGATCGCTTTTTAATTGGGAGGCTAATGCTATTCGGGAAAATCAGGGATTACCCATTTGGGGGGTTCCATCCGTTTCCTTCTCACCGCTTCCTCTGCTATTTCTAGCATTTTATCCAGAGAAGTATTTTCAATAAAGTTGGACGTTGCTTCTGCGTATTCCCGCTTCGGGCACTTGTCGCCCAGAACGCAGCCATTGACGCAAGCTACAGCACAATCGACAGTGTTCTCCACCATAACTTTTTTCCTTTCACGCTTCCAACAACTAATAGGCAGGTACTCGGGGTTAATTTGTCAAGAGACTGCTCTATATCTTTATTTTACTTCACAAATTGTCATCAAAGGTCGATCGCCAGGGCAAAACTGTTATAAAATCAAAGCAATCTACCTAATCTGCCGATCGTGAGTAATTTTCTGCGGCGCTTAAAACTTTTACCTTGGCGAGAAATGCTGCAAATTTCCGCCCTCGTCAACTGCATCCTGGTTGGATTGGAGTTATTTTTAGCGTGGGGCTTGATTCAGTCGGAAGTATTCGGGAAAATCTTTACGCTTCTCTTCGGTTCCCCGCTGGGGATATTGATACCTTTCGCTATTGCTGTGGGAATCGGAGCTTTAGCAGTGTACTTTTTAGAGTATTGGCAACAACAATTTTTGCTCAACCGAATTAGTTTGTGGGTTTTAGTTTTTTGCGTGCTCTTGGGTTTGGTGTTAAAGTCATTCCTACCCATACCTGATTATTTATCAAGTTTATCAGAAACTGCACTAATAGGAATTACGGTGGGAGTTTTTTGGAAGGGCCGGCCTTATTGGCGATAGTCATGCCATTTTAGATTTTAGATTTTAGATTAACCATGACTGATGAAGATTCGGATTCCGAGCTTGTCTACAGTTGCATTTTTTTGTGAAGATAGTATCATTAGTCATTGGTCATTGGTTATTAGTCTATATGTAGGGTGCGCCGGGCCGCGCACCTTACCGCTTAAATCAAGAAATTTCCTCTTCCTTCTCCCCTCTTGCTTCTTCCTGACATCCGTTAAATGCGTTACCGAATCCGTTGCCGAACTTCCTTCTTCTTATGGCAGCCAAAAATCAGGAATGAAAGTTTTAGTCAAACTGCGAGTAAACTGATTAATCTTTCTCCCGATTTGAATGTGCGGTTCGTCAGCTTCCACGGGAATAATTGCCGCTTTGTTCCCAAGTCCGAAACGCGAAATTACCAAATTTGCCGCCTCCAAACCAGTAACATAAGCCTTTTCCTGCGACCAAGAACCGTGACGGGTTACAACCCAATCGCCGCTCATGAATACATTATCATAACTTGTTACCGCTGGCAACAAATATTGATAGCTGCCAGGGGCAAAATGCGTCACCGCTCGCGACAGCCGAATCGCGCTGCTATCAATTACTTTTGCCTCCCGAAAAGCCGGAATGCAAGTCGCTAAATCCCGCTGAACGAAGGAAACAATTTCCTCATCTTTCAGGGGAATTAATTGATTTGCGTGATAAAAGTCAGCTTCGACGACTGTTCCCGGTTCGTCTCGAAATTCGTCGTGCAAAGCATTCAAATCAAAAAACGTCCAACCTGTCGTTGAACTAAACCCAAAACAGGCATTAGAAGGCAGCGGAATGTCAATTTTTTTGTCAAACCACAGGCGAACAGCTAACACGTCAACGGCACCCAAATTCATCGCGTCCCGAAACTCTTGGCGGCTTTGCAAAGCTGGGCTGCTGCTGATAATTTTTTGCATTCCCGTGACCCCAACTGCAAAAATAACTGCATCTGCATCGAAGGTTTCTTCGCCGCAAACAACTGCTGTTGCTCGGTTGTTGCTGTCAACTATTACATCAGTAACTCGCCGCTGAGTCAATACTTTTGCGCCGATTTTTTCAAGGCGTTCTACCCACGGGCGAAAGATTTTTTCTCCGACAGTTCCGCGACACCAAACTACATCAAAATCCGGTTGGTGTGCTAATATGAAATAATAGAGCATTCCCAAAGCGGCGGCAGCAGAACACTGTTCTCCTGGTGCAAATAAACCTACTAATAACATCGGTTCAAAAGCATCGCGGTACAGCCTTGCAGAAACACCAAACTGTTTGAACAATTCGCGGGCTGTGACGCGATCGTACCTGCGCCAAGCTTCGTCGGAATTGTCGAAATCTAGGACGGCGTAGAGTAAGGGCAAGGCGGAAAGCCGATCGACTAATGGCAGCCTTTTAAATCTGGTGTATAGAAAGGTTCCTAACGGTGTGGGAAGCCGCGGTTCGTCCTGAAAAATCGGCGATTCTACTTCCAATCCGGCGGGTGAATACTGACAAGAACGAGTCCAAGGCGTGAAGGGATCGAGTCCTAATTGCTTGACTAAGGAAAAGATATTTTTGTAGGGATACCAGAAGCCATGAATGCCTGCTTCTACGGAACGCCCGCCGGCGGTTTTCCACCCCGCAACTAAGCCACCCGGATAAGGGCCTGCTTCTAGCAGGGTGACATCATAGCCTTGCTGGGCTAGGTGATAGGTAGCGCCTAAACCGGCCCATCCTGCACCGACGACGACTATTTTTGGGGTTGACGATTCTGCTGACATTGCGTACCTCTTGATAATTTATTAATGATGACATAATTCATAAAATCCGGATTTGATATAAAATGTGTTGAATTATGTGCTAAATTTCGCTTGAGTGAATAATGAGTGTAAAAAACCGCCAGCAGACTAACCTGTTGCTGCTCTTATTTCCCGCTACGGCCTGGCTGATGGTTTTCTTCATTTTGCCAGTGCTAATTGTACTTTTGTACAGTTTCTTAGAACGCGGTACATACGGCGGCGTTACTTGGATATTTACTCTCAGCAACTACCAGCGTTTGTTCAGCGGACTTTTCTTAGGAGTAATTGGGCGATCGCTCTGGCTGGCTTTTCTGACAACGGCCGCTTGCTTGTTAGTTGGCTATCCCCTAGCATTCTTCATCGCCACCCGTTCTCCCCGCTGGCGAAATGCTTTGCTTTTGTTGGTAATTATTCCATTTTGGACTAATTTTTTAGTGAGAACCTACGCCTGGATCATACTCTTACGCAGCGAAGGAGTAGTTAACACAGCCTTGCAAAGCCTGCTAATTATTAGCGAACCGTTAAACTTGCTTTTTACGCCTTTCGCTGTGGCGATCGGTCTTATTTACGGCTATTTACCTTTCATGGTTCTGCCTTTATATTCTAGCATAGAACGCTTCAATTTTTCATTAGTTGAAGCCGCTCACGATTTAGGAGCAAATGACCTTCGTACTTTTTGGCGCGTATTTTTACCATTAACAATTCGTGGCATTGTGGCAGGTTCGATTCTGGTTTTTGTTCCCGCTGTCGGCGCTTTCATTACACCGGATATATTAGGGGGGTCAAAAACAGTTATGGTGGGAAATTTGATTCAAAATCAGTTTATGAAAGCCCGCGACTGGCCTTTTGGGTCGGCGCTTTCTATGCTGTTGACTGTAATCATATTGATTCCGGTTTTAATTTACTTCCGCGTGTCTGATGAAACTCAATAAGGTAAGGTATACACGAATTGTTGCACCCTGCATTTAGGTTAAGATGCGCTAATGATTAATGACTAATGACTAATGACTAAAACCAAACTAGATTTACTCGTGCGGGCGATCGGCAAAAAGTGGCTTTGGGTACAAGCTGTACTAGCATTAGCCTTTCTTTACTTGCCAATTCTCATCTTAATTATTTACTCCTTTAACGCCTCCAGATTCAATGCCGTTTGGCGCGGCTTCACCCTCGATTGGTACCGCAGTTTGTTTAGCAATGCAGGCGCGACGATTGCTACGAGTAGCAGCGCCGGAATCTGGACAGCGCTCAACAACAGCTTGCTAATTGCAGCTATTTCGACTGTGTTAGCAACCGTTTTTGGTACAACGATCGCGCTAGCGCTGGAACGCTTTCATTTCCCGGGGCGCAAAGCAGTAGAAGCTTTACTGTTTTTGCCCATTATTATGCCCGAAATTACGATCGGCATTTCGCTGCTAGTTTTCTTTACCCTAGTATTTCGGATCGTAGAAAATCTCACGGGAATTAGGCTCAATCTCGGCTTACCTACCGTAATTATCGGTCACGTTGTCTTTAATATTTCCTTTGTGACTATTACTGTCAGGGCGCGTTTGGCGGAACTCGATCCGATATTAGAACAAGCCGCTTTTGACTTGGGCGCGAACGAATGGCGAACTTTTTGGCGCATCACTCTCCCCCTAATTTGGCCCGCTATTTTCAGCGCGGCACTGCTGGCTTTTACTCTGTCGCTGGACGATTTTGTCGTGACATTCTTTACCACCGGCGTCGGTTCAGTGACGCTGCCACTATTTGTTTACGGCATGATAAAATTTGCAGTGACGCCCGCGATTAATGCCATTTCAACTTTGATGTTGTTCGCTTCCTTATTGCTGGTTTTATCATCGTTAAAGGTTCAGAAAACTTAAAAAGTTTACTTTTCTGTGTCATAATTATTTTCGTCTGCAACTAACACAACCTATGAAACGCCTGCTGACTTTCCTAATTTTGTTTGTGATGAGTGCAACGGTGGCTTTCGGCTGTAGCCCCACAGGTGGCAACCAGCAGCAAGTGCTCAGCATTTACAATTATGCAAGTTATATCGCCCCAGAAGCGATCGCCCAATTCGAGAAAGAGAACAATGTTAAAATTCAATACGACACTTTCGAGAACAGCGACGCACTCTATGCCAAACTCAAACAGGGAAACCCTGGTTACGACTTAATATTTCCCGCCGATTACATGGTGAAAATCATGATCGCAGAAAATATAATTGAGCCGCTGAATTTAAACAATATTCCCAACCAAAAAAACCTAGAACCTAAGTTTATCAATCAAGCTTTTGACCCAGGTAATAAATATTCCCTGCCCTACCAGTGGGGAACGATGGGAATTGGCTACAACGTGAAAGCAACCAAGGGCGATATCAACAGTTGGGCGGCGATGTTTGATTCTAAATATACCGGAAAAGTTGCGTGGCAAAACGATGCCAGATACACATTTGCCAGCGTTTTAATGTATTTAGGGTTTGACCCAAATACAACCAATCCCGAAGAGATTAACAAAGCCCGCGATTTGCTGATTAAAAGTAACAATATCATTGCCGCTTTTGTTGACGACACCGGTCAAAATCTGCTCGATCAAGGAGAAGTAAATCTGACGATGGAATGGAGTGGCGATATTTTCCAAGTGATGACAGAAAATCCTAATATCCGTTACGCTATTCCCAAAGAAGGAACAATTATCTTTTCTGACAACATGGCAATTCCCAAAGGTGCGCCCCAGAAAGAGTTAGCCGAGAAATTTATTAACTTTATTTTGCAGCCAGAAGTAGGCGCTAAAGTGTCTAATTTTACCCACTTCGGATCGCCCAACAAAGCAGCAATCGATCAAGGTTTAATCGACCCGAACGATTTGAAAAACCCTCAAATTTACCCGCCTGCTGAGGTGTTTGGCAAAATGAAATTATTGCAGGATGTCGGGAAAGCAACTGCATTGTACGATCGAGCTTGGACGGAAGTTAAAGCAGGGGCCGGAAAGTAGATATAAAACAGGTTTCTGCCGGGGCTGGTTTACTTTAATTTTTAGCTTGTTTTGGAGTTGCACCATTCTCAAGAACAGGCAAGATGCCTGTTCCACAAAGAATAAATTTCTTGTGGAACGGGCATCTTGCCCGTTCCTAAACAAGTAATTGAGAATGGTGCAAGATATCAGTTTAACCGGACTCGATATCATATTTTTATCAATCACACATACTAACACAATGCACGCTGTCGAAGTTTTAGAAGTTTCCAAAATATTTAAAAGTGTCCGCAGTCAAGATTTCTTAGCTGTAGATAACATCAACCTGCAAATTTACGATCGAGAATTCTTTTCTTTACTCGGCCCTTCCGGCTGCGGCAAAACTACAACTTTGCGAATGATAGCGGGTTTTGAAATTCCCACAGAGGGGGAAATTTACATTCACGGTCAACCGATGCAAAATCGCCCGCCATTTCACCGCCCTGTAAATACGGTATTTCAAAATTATGCTTTATTTCCGCACATGACAGTAGCACAAAATGCCGCTTTTGGGTTGGAAATGGAGAATTTGCCTCAGAAAACAATTCGCGATCGCGTTGCTGAAGCCTTAGCATTAGTACAGTTAACCGATGTAGAAAAACGCTATCCCCGCCAACTGTCAGGGGGACAGCAGCAGCGAGTAGCACTAGCAAGAGCATTAGTCAAACAGCCGTCTGTTTTGCTGTTGGATGAACCCCTTGGAGCGCTGGATTTAAAATTGCGTAAAGAGATGCAATTAGAGTTAAAAAAAATGCAGCGCAAATTGGGAATTACATTTATTTATGTAACTCACGACCAAGAAGAAGCGCTAACTATGTCGGACAGAATTGCAGTGATGGATGGAGGAAAACTGCAACAAGTCGGGACGCCTGTTGATATTTATGAATACCCTAAAACGCGGTTTGTTGCTGATTTTATTGGCGACAGCAATTTTTTAAGCGGGCAAGTAGTAGAAAAGCAAAACGGTCAAATAATCGTGTTGGTTGACCAGCAGTTGCCCGTGTTAGTTGCAACAGCAGAAGATATACCCCCTGGTAAAGTTGTCACCCTGGTGTTGCGGCCAGAAAAAGCTGCTATTTATCCGGCTAATTGTGATGTTGAAAATAGCTGGCCGGGAATAGTAGAAGAGGCTATTTATATTGGCACTGACACGCGCTATACGGTGCGGTTGACTGCAAAAAGTTCGATCGCCCTTCGCCGACAAAACTTGCACAGAGATGACTTGCAGCGACACAAAGTCGGCGACAGCGTTCGAGTTGCCGTGCCGCCGGAAAGTATCTGCATTCTATGAAAAATTCTGCTTAATTCAATCTCCCTTACTCCCGTGATTGCGAAGGAGTTCCCCCTTCTGGAGGCGGCGGAATCTCCGAAGGACTCGATTCCGGCGACGGCGAAGAAGTTTCCGCTTCGGGTGGCGGAATTTCCGCAGGAGTCGATTCGGGCGACGGCGAGAGACTCTCGGCCCCGGGCGAGGGAATTTCCGCAGGAGTCGATTCGGGCGACGGCGAGAGACTCTCGGCCCCGGGCGAGGGAACCTCCGAAGGACTCGGGGCGGGAATTTCCGGCGGTGGCGGAACTTGTGTGGGTTCTGGCTGGGGGCTTTGGAGGCTTTGCACCCACAAACCTAAACCGCCACCGGCTAATATCAGCCCCAACAGCCCCAGTAGGGGCAGCGGAAGCTTGGATCGCCGTTTTTGAACGGGTTCCGGGGCGGGGGAAGTTTCGGGGTACAACAACTGTTTGGACGATTCTGAAAGCTGAGATTCTGGAATCCTCCCGGACTTCTGGAGGGACCGCGGCAGGGACGGCGGCAGCGACACCGAGGCTGACGCCGGCGCTGACGCCACCGCCGGATCGAACAGTACCAATCTCTCCGGCGACATCCGACAGTGAGTGGCCACCACGGAGGTGTTGTCATAACCGTTTTTCTCGTTGGCCAGACGAATCCAAGACTGAACCGCGGCTTCCAAAGACATTTTGCCCTCAAGCACCTCTGGGCCGTAATTCTCCCAAGAGCGCTCTACCCAGTCGTTGTCGCTCAAACCGTCGGAACACAGCAGCAGTAAGCCTTCCTCTTCGACAATAAATCGCTGAATCGTCGGGCGCAGGAAATCGGCGTCCCGCGTGCCCAAAGCTTGAGTCAGGGCTCCTGCATCGGCTCGCAGTTGAGTTTCCCAGTACAAACAGTGTCCTAGCTGGACTTCCCTTGAGGCTACGTCGTCGTCCACAGTCAGCCGGTGACAGTAATTTTTGCCAATCCAATAAGCGCGGCTGTCTCCAACATTGACTAAATAAAGTTCGTGACTGTTATTCGAGGGCAAATCCTCGGAAATTTTCACTTTTTGAGGCAACTGGAGGGCCATCACCAAAGTCGTCCCCATCCGCTGCCGCAACTCTTTTCCCTGCTCGTTATTTTGAGCGGAAATCACATTATTCACAACTCTCACTATTTCTTCGAGTTGCTTGATGACCATTGCTGGCGTCATCAACTCTTGTTGTTCGGCAATTTCTGCGAGCAAATTTTGGATTAAAGCTTTCAGGGACTGCACGGCTAATTGACTGGCAACTTCTCCTCCTTCGTGGCCTCCAACCCCGTCGCAAACCATTGTCAAGTAAGGAATTAGTTTGTCGTTCCCTGAAGTTTTGCTAGATTGAAAATCAATAGCAACCGGATAGCAACTGTCTTCATTTTGGGAGCGCTGGGGCCCGGTATCAGTCATGCCGACTACTTCTAAGTGCAGAGGCAATTTAGCGGCTTGTTCTAATAGTAAATCGTTGAGTTCCAGGCCGATCGCCTCGAAATTCATGCTGCTGCGGCGCATAAACTGACAAATCTCTCCGAGTTTCGCCTGCACCTCGGGTTGCGCTGATTCCACCAAACCTGACCACACATCTCCCAAATCCCGCAGCGTCGGTACAAAATTGCCCCGGTGCAGTTCCAGCAGGCGTACCCGCCAACCTTCCACCCGCAAATTTTCCGGTACCAGCAAACTCGAAGCGACTCCCTGTTCCGACAGCGGCGCCCACAGTTGGAGCATTTGCCACAGCCAGTAAACTTGGCGCGCGGCGCTTGTCCCAGACCAAGATTCTAAAATAGAAGGATACAGGCGACCGAAATTATTGATGGGCACATTTTCCAACAACAGCACCTCTGCCGCTTCCGGTGCTTCCCCCAGAGAACAAAAACCGTATACTTCCGGCGTATGCAGCCGTTGGGGATACAAATGCAGGTAAGGCATAATGCTATCCGGCAGTTGTTCCGGGACGCTGGGAGGCAGAACTGGACGGCTGTCGAGCCAGATTTGGGGTGCAATGACAAAGTATCGATCGGCTATTACCTTACCCGTCGGCACTTCCTCGGCTGCTTGCCCCACCACCCACACATAGCGATAAATTAAATCCGTTTCGCACGCTGCACAGTGCTGGCGGCCAAAGGTATTGCGGGGATCTGGACAGCTAAGATTCGGGCAATAAATGGGTTCGGAGAAACTGCTGATCATATCGAAATAGTTTGTGTAAAAACATTCTGAAGATATATGATTCGCCAGCCCAAATTCATGAGCTTGAGAATAAACTGATTTTAGCCCCTATCAATTTCTTAACTGCCTTTGGGCGCGTAGAAATTGTAGTTTCTGCCAGTCTGCACCGGCTTAAATTGTAATTTAAGTTACTAAACTCAGACTTGGAGTACGATGGAAGCCTCAACCTGGTACCGCGGCGCGAAAAAGCGCTCTGAGGGCTTGCAAGTGGCAAACCCTTGCAGAGTCAGTTGTTGGCATTTCTTAAATCTTAAATTTCCAATCTAAGATCTAAATAGTATCACCTATTCTTTTTATGATCTGGACTCCGACGCTCCTTTGGCTGCTAGCTGGGTCTTTGCTGTGTTTGGCAGAGCTATTTCTCCCGACTGCTTTTGTCGCTTTTCTGATGGGACTGAGCGCCTTCGCTGTAGCGGGATGTTCTCTAGTTCTACCTTACGTTAATTTACAAATATTCCTCTGGATGGTACTTTCGACAGTTTTTGTGCTGCTGTCTCGGCGGTTGATACCAAAAGGCACGGCAAGGGCGATCGCAGATTCTCAGGAAGCAAAAACTTTAACAGAAATTCCTCCCGGAGAAGCCGGCCGAGTCATTTATGAGGGGAATTCTTGGCAAGCTCGCTGCGAAGACACGAAGGCCACTATCCCCCCCAACCAAAACGTAATTGTTGTCGGACGGAAAGGCACTACTCTGATAGTTTTGCCAGAAAATCTCTTGCATTCTTAAACAAAATGCGTAATTAATCACAGCCAATTAGTAGTTAGTCATCAGTCATTAGTCAATATTTAACAGTCAACAGTCAACACTCTATATTTATAGGAGGCGACCGTGGAACAATTTTTTTTACTTGTATTTTTAGCACTCGGCGGATCAGCCCTCGCAGGTTCAGTCAAGATTATCAATCAGGGAAATGAAGCGCTGGTGGAAACTTTAGGTAAATACAGCGGCAAGAAACTGGAACCAGGTTTGAATTTTGTCACGCCGTTTTTCGATCGCGTCGTGTACGAGCAAACAATTCGGGAAAAAGTCTTAGATATTCCTCCGCAAGCTTGTATCACCCGGGATAACGTTTCCTTCACGGTTGATGCTGTGGTTTACTGGCGCATTGTAGACTTGGAAAAAGCTTGTTACAAAGTAGAAAATCTCCAATCAGCAATGGTAAATATGGTGCTGACTCAAATTCGCGCCGAAATGGGTCAACTGGATCTCGAACAAACCTTTACTGCTCGTTCTCAAATTAATGAAATCTTGCTCAGAGATTTAGATATTGTTACAGATCCTTGGGGAGTGAAAGTAACGCGGGTAGAATTGCGCGATATTATCCCTTCTAAAACTGTACAGGAATCGATGGAATTGCAGATGGCAGCCGATCGACGCAAGCGGGCGGCAATTCTGACATCCGAGGGCGAACGCGAGTCAGCAGTTAACAGCGCCAAAGGTAAAGCAGAAGCGCAAGTTTTGGATGCAGAAGCGCGCCAAAAAGCGACTATTTTGGAAGCGGAAGCTCAACAAAAGGCGATCGTCCTGAAAGCTCAAGCAGAACGCCAAAGTCAGGTTTTGAAAGCTCAAGCTACTTCTGAGGCTTTGCAAATCATCGGCAAAACTCTGCAAAATGACCCCAATGCTCGTGAAGCTTTACAATTTTTGTTAGCTCAAAACTATCTGGATATGGGTCTAAAAATTGGCACCAGCGACAGCAGCAAGGTGATGTTTATGGACCCGCGCAGCATTCCCGCTACGCTCGAAGGAATGCGATCGATCGTTGGGGAAGGTAATAATAATGAGGTGAAAAAGTAGTCTTAGCTAGAATGGGCGATTGAAAGAGACTGGTAACTCTGTATGAGGGATGAAATTGCTCATACAGAGTTACCATAAATAACAAAAATGATTGTGCAATCACGCAGCACATTATTAAATAATCGGGGTTGCTGAATTAAGATATAATTGATTTTGAGAGCAATTCACAAAAAACCATTTAACACAAGTCATATTCTATGAAATGTCCTGAATGTAAGTCAACTCATATCAATAAAAATGGGCAAAAAAAAGGTAAGCAGAACTACCTGTGTGTTACCTGTGGTAGACAATTTATAGACTGCTATCCACCTCACAGAGGTTATGCTCAAGAAGTGAAAGACGAATGCGTAAAAATGTATGTTAATGGCATGGCTTTTAGGGAGATTGAAAGAGTCAAAGGTGTACATCATACGACAATTATGAATTGGGTAAAACAACTATGATAATTCCTGCCCAATTTTTATGCTCGACCGACAACTCCCCAAGTTAAATAATTAGATGAATGATTAACATTTTTCGGTCAAAAAAAACCAAAGTTGGCTGCCGACATCGGTATATCACTTTAAAAGCAGTATTTTAGGATGGGTACAAGGAGACCCTAGTAACCAAACCTTTAAACCTTTATGGGATGTAGTTAGCAAATGGAAATGCTATTTTTATGTGACGGATAACCCCAAAGTTTACCCGATGTTCATTCCCGATGCAGACCAGATTAATGGGAGGTTTGGTTGGACTCACGCCCAGAGCACCATTCTCATTTAACAGGCTTTCGGGCCTGTTCCACAAAGAATGAATTTCTTGTGGGTGGGATGTTATAGGCAGCCCATAAAATCCTTATTGAGAATGATGCAAAATCTCAGGTTTCACCCTTTTTAAATTGGCTAACCCTCTGTTGAAATCGCCTGGTATCTATTTAAACATCGATATTCAGGCAACTTCTCTTCGCCGTTAACCTAATAACTCGACACAGTTAAAACGATCGCCTCCCTATCTCCCAACACCAAACCATACTCCAAACCTTCAACAACCGCTTGATAAGAAGCATCCAAAATATTACCAGAAACCCCCACAGTCGTCCAGCGGTCTTGACCGTTGCTAAACTCAACCAACACGCGAGTTTTAGCAGAAGTTCCCGCACCGGAGTCCAGAATCCGCACCTTGTAATCTGTCAGGTAAAAATGGGCGATCGCCGGATAAAAATTCACCAAAGCTTTCCGCAAAGCCGCATCCAAAGCCGAAACCGGGCCGTTTCCTTCGGCAGCTTCCAAAATATTTGTACCGTTTACTGACAATTTGACCGTGGCCAAAGCCGTACAATCTTCGCCAACCTTATCGCAGTGCACTTGAAATCCCTTAATTTCAAACCACGGCGGCCGTTGTTCCAAGGCTTCCCGCATTAACAATTCAAAAGACGCCTCAGCACCCTCAAATTGATATCCCTGACTTTCCAAATCTTTCAATTTTTCTAGAATTTGGCGACAAGCAGGATTTTTGCGATCGAGATCCATTCCAAAAGTGCGCGCCTTCGCCAAAACATTGCTCAAACCCGCTTGATCCGAAATCACAATTCGCCGCCTGTTGCCAATTTTTTCCGGTTCCAAATGTTCGTAAGTTAACGGATTTTTCTCAACAGCCGATACGTGGATTCCGCCCTTGTGAGCAAAAGCCGAAAGACCCACAAAAGGAGCATGATCATCGGGAGCAAGATTGACAATTTCGCTGATCGATCGACTTACTTGAGTTAATTTAACTAATTGCTCGTCTTGAATGCAATCATAACCCAACTTTAGCTGAAAATTTGGAATCAAAGAACATAAATCGGCATTGCCGCAGCGTTCGCCGTAACCGTTAATAGTTCCCTGTACCATCGTCACCCCTTCCTGGACCGCAGTTAAAGCATTAGCAACTGCAACTCCCGAGTCGTTGTGAGTGTGAATTCCTAACTGCACAGGTACTTCGCGATTGGTTCCTAAAGCTGCTAAAACATCGCGAACAACCTGACTGACTTCGTGAGGCAAAGTACCGCCGTTAGTATCGCAAAGCACCAGCCATTCTGCACCGGCATCCGCCGCCACTTCTAAAGTTTTAATAGCATAATCTCGATTGTGCTTGTAGCCGTCAAACCAGTGTTCGGCATCGTAAATAACGCGCCTTCCCTGACTCCGCAAATATTCAATTGTATCTCGAATCATCGCCAGATTTTCTTCTAGCGTCGTCTTCAAACTTTCAATAACGTGCAAATCCCACGACTTGCCAAACAGCGTCACCCAGCGAGTACCGGCGGACAAAATAGCCTGCAACATTTCATCATTAGCTGCTGTAGTTCCCGGCCGCCTAGTCGAACAAAAAGCTACCACTTCTGCTTGAGTTAGGGGCTGTTCTTTGAGACGCCAAAAAAATTGTACGTCTTTAGGATTCGCCCCCGGCCAGCCGCCTTCAATAAAGGGAATTCCTAAACTGTCTAACTGCCGAGCAATTCGCAGTTTGTCTTCGAGAGATAAGGAGAGTCCCTCACACTGAGCACCGTCTCGCAGCGTGGTATCGTAGATCCAGAGCCGATTTGTCATGGGAAATTGCGATCGAGAAATTGGTAATATATCACTTACTATATTAGATGAATATATTTGAATTTAATGCGATAATATATAGGAAAATTAACATAAATCTAACTGGGGTAAATTGCTGTGGTCAAGGTACAAGCGCAAGGACAAACATTTGAGTGCGATCGCGGAGCGAATCTCCGTGAAGTATTGCTCAAAAACGGCATCGATCTCTACAACGGCAACGCCAAAGTCATCAACTGCCACGGCTTCGGCACTTGCGGCACCTGCGCCGTCACCGTCGAGGGCGAAGTTTCTGAGTCCCAGTGGCGCGAAAAAGCCCGACTTTCGGTTCCTCCCCATTCTCCCGCCTCAAACCGCCGTTTGTCCTGCCAAACCAAGGTTTTAGGCGATATTAAGGTGACAAAATATGACGGTTTCTGGGGTCAAGGTTCTGAAACTGTCTGGAAACCCCAAGCATAGATTTTTTGTTAAGGAAGGCCGATAGGACGATCGCCTTGCCAGATAATCTGTAAGACTTGTGCAAGAATTCTAACTGTAAGGTGCAGACGGGGCACCTTACCATAAAGAAACCCGAGAGGTCAAAAAAGCCAGAAAGTCCATATAAAAGTTAATGAATTCATCTAAAAATATTCTGATTATTGGCGGCGGAATAATTGGCCTTTCGCTAGCAGTAGAACTGAAATTGCGAGGGGCATCTGTCGCGGTTCTCACCGCCGATTCTAAACAACCGACGGCCCGGGCTGCTGCTGGAATGCTTGCCCCGCAAGCCGAACGAATTCCCCCCAGTCCGATGCTGGATTTGTGCTTGCAAAGCCGCGCACTGTATCCTGCCTGGGTGGAACAGCTAGAAGACATTACCGGATTGAAAACGGGATATTGGCGATCGGGAATTCTCGCGCCAGTGTGTCAAAATGAGCCTCAAGAAAAGCCACTTTTGTCAACCCTTAACTCTCAATGGTTGGACAGAGATACTGTTCGCCAGCACCAGTTTGGATTAGGTCAAGAAGTAATTGGCGGTTGGTGGTATCCTGACGACGCTCAAGTAGACAACCGCGCTTTATTTCGGACGCTTCAGGCCGCAACTAAAGAATTGCATATTGAGATTATTCAAGGCAATGCCGGGGAAATTATTCGGCAGGGAAACCGAGTTGTTGGCATTGAAACAACAGCAGGAAAATTCCAAGCAGACCGTTATGTTTTGGCGGCGGGTCCTTGGTCTGAGAAATTATTAGATATTTCTGTTTTTCCCAGAAAGGGACAAATGCTGTCAGTATGTGTACCAGAAGATTGTGGAGTTATCCAGCCCCTGCAAACCGTTCTATTCGGGACGGGCATTTATATTGTGCCACGTCAAGATGGCAGAATTATTATTGGTGCAACTAGCGAAAATGTCGATTTCACGCCGGGAAATACGCCTGCGGGAATGCAAAGTTTGCTAGCAGGAGCGATTAAGTTATATCCCGAATTACAAAATTATCCGATTCTGGAGTTTTGGTGGGGATTTCGGCCGGCAACTCCTGATGAATTGCCGATTTTGGGTGCTAGTGCTTGGGAGAATTTGACATGGGCGACGGGGCATTACCGCAACGGCATTTTGTTGGCTCCGGTGACGGCTAAATTATTGGCTGATTTGATGTGGGAGCAAAAGTTAGATCCGTTATTGGCTGCTTTTCATTATTCGAGGTTTCCTGAATCTTGGAAGTTTGAAAATGCTAAAGAGTGAGATTTTTTGCTTTTTTTAAGACGAGGCAGAGCCGGGGAACGAGAAACAAAAGTCAACCAAAAGGATATTTTTTGCTATAATCTAATCAGCACAATAGGGTTTTGTAAGTTATGACTTTCAGTGATGTAGTCGAGACGATAAAGAATCTTTCTACTGACGAAAAGCAAGAGCTTCAACTGTTGTTGAAGCAATATCTCCGGGAAGAACGTCGCGAAGAGATGTATCAAAACTTTAAGTCAGCGCAGATTGAACAACAAAAAGGTGAACTGAAATTTTCCGCTAACATCAATGAACTCAGAGTAATGATAGAGGAATAATCGTGGAAGTCAGTTTCAGTTCTTCATTCAAGCGTGCTTTCAAAAAGCGGATCAAAGGCGATGCTGATTTGGAGGCTAGGTTTTGGCAAAAGCTGGAACAGTTCATCAGAGATCCGTTTGAACCCAGCTTAAAAACTCATAAATTGTCCGGTAGGCTCAAGGAGTTTTGGAGCTTTAGCGTAGATTACGACGAAAGGGTACTTTTCTACTTTACAGAAGACGGAAAAGCCGTGTTTGTAGATTTGGGAAGTCATGATGAAGTATATTAATCGACAGAACAATTGCTACAGTAATCTGTCTCTGTAGGGTGCATAGTGTGCACCTGACCGCTATAAGAGGGGCATCCAACCAGTTTTTGGTACGTCCTGAATTAGTTCGCATCCTGTTTTTTGGGTTGGTTTAATTCCCTGCATTTAGCGGCAGCCAAATCGTAAGCATTTTGGTAATCGCTACCGCCTAACATCAAATCGCCGTAATATTCATAAGGTTGATTGCCATAAATCGGCAGCGGGTCGTCTTCAGGATAATCTTCTTTTGATTCTTCTAGGATTGCTTTGAGTTTCTTGACGCTGAAGCGCTGGACTGGGAAGTAATGAATGTCTTGAGCGATGAAACCGAGATGGGGAAATGTTGGGTCAACAATTCGCTCGTCGAGTTCAATCCAGCTATACTCGATGGGTTTATATGGCACTCCCGGCACAGCTAAAAAGCCTTGAACATAAATCGCGCCCTCTGTCGCTAACGCTGCTTTACAGGCGTTGTCAAAGCAGTTTTTACGGTTGCTTTTGATGCGAGCGGCCATTTCAATAGAAAGCGTCTCATCTAATAGTTCGGTCATAACCCATTTCTAGTCGCGTGTGCGATTAGATTGTAGCAAATCCGAGCTATCTCCGAACACAAAAAACGCAGGCAATTGCGATCGCTCCTCAAATTCTATTTTCAACGAATTGAGCCAAAATCCTCTGCGGTTCTGGATGTTGTGTCAGCTTTGGTTCAATGGCACTGAAAAAGTGAGCAAAAAAAAATCTGTAAGGCAATATCTACATAGATAATTGCCTTACAAACCAAAATATCTCCCTCTAGTATGCCAAATCGTGCATCCATTCTCAAGCAACAATTTTTACAGAGTGTCGCCTTACCCTGGAGAGAACTGCTACCAGACTCTCAAGTCCTTGAGCTGTTGGCTAACGAGAACGTGAG
>JACJNV010000012.1 GCA_014695175.1 Microcoleus sp. FACHB-DQ6
TTTCCCCCTTATAAATGACCATGCTGCCATCAAGAAACTTACTCTTAGCAGCATCAGCATCCTTTTTCGCTTCCGCCGTTACGGCGCTACCGTAGGGCGATAGCTTCAAAAAACCCTCCTTCAAACCACCACGTACTAAATGGGGAATGCCTCCGTTCATTAGCGTCTTGCCAGCATTAAGCATTTCAGCATACTTAGAATAGACATTCGTCCAGTCCCACTCGGCACCTGTTAAATATCCTTTGGGAGCAAGTTGGGCTTGACTCGCATGGAAGCCGGTACAGAAAATGCCTCGCTTCTGAGCCGTTTCCATCACCACTTTGGGGCTATCTACGTGACAGGTAATTACATCAACACCCTGGTCAGCCAAGCTATTGGCAGCATCAGCTTCTTTAACAGGCAAAGACCAATCTCCTGTAAAAATCACCTGAGTTGTAACTTCTGGCTTAATACTTCGTGCCCCTAAGGTAAAGCTATTGATATTGCGTAATACTTGGGGTATGGGTTTAGCAGCAATAAATCCTAATTTTCCGGTTTTAGAGGCGTGGGCGGCAACAATGCCTGCTACGTACTCACCCTCATCAATGTAGCCAAAATAGCTGCCAACGTTATTTGGATGCTTACCTTCCTGATAAAGTCCACCGCAGTGGAAGAATTGTACCTCCGGGTAATCCTTTGCCAGTTTCAGAATATGCGGGTCAAAGTACCCGAAGGACGTAGGGAACAGAACTGTTGCCCCATCCTGTTCAATCATGTTCCTCATGGTTTCTTGTACCGATGTAGTTTCAGGAACATTTGCTTCCTCTACAGTTTTTACCCAAGCTAATTTAGAAACCCCAGCGTTCCCTTCGGCTTGGGCTTGATTGTAGCCGTAGTCATCTTTGGGACCCACATAAATAAATCCCATCACAATTGGCTTATCTTTTCCAGCCGAGTTTGCTTGAACCTCTTTAGCAGGAGTACATCCAGTCCAAAGGCGCGATGTGACTGCAAACGCTGTAGTAGATAAAATCCCACGAATTACTTGACGCCGAGGTATAAACAATGACTTTTTGGTACTCATTCTCTATGTTCTCACTAAAAGTCTTTAAGAAGAATTCCTAGCTAAGCTTTAACGCTTATACTTGCTGGTAATTGCTAGATCTTCACGCTAATTTTCTCAGCTTTTAGTCTAGCTATTCAACAATGAGATTAAATGCGTTAATAACTATTTACATTCCAATCACATCTTGAATTCCATGTAAAAAATACATGGTGAACCCAAACTAATTCTAATATAAAATTAGTTTTTGCTTGAAATGTTATCTTAGGAAAGTCGAAGACCCTAAAAATCAATGACGTTTATCTTATCCCAATTACTTTTAGTAGTAAGTTTTTTTATAAAAACTTAATAATATTAGCAAAAATCTCTACCAAAAAGTTCGCTAGAAACAAAATTAAACAATAATGTTCACCACAAACAAAAAATAATTTTTGAGTTCTGGCACGCAACTAGCTTTTCAGTCTTGGACGCAACGTAAAATAAGTCGAGGCTGAATCAAAAACAACAGAAATCGATGTTACAAAATCCGAAAAATTGTTATTGATTTCTAATAACAGTCAATAAGAGGTATTTTATGTCTGAACAACCTAGTTTTCCCATCCCAGAAACTGCCCAAGCCGATCGAACAACAGGGCGTTACATTATTACTTTCCGCGAAGATGCGGTGACAGAAGGATTAGACCTCCTAAGTGAGCAAGCTGGCATCACGGGACTGGCAAATGCTGCCGATTTCCCCGACTCGGCTCTAGACTTGAGCCAAATTGAAGGAGCAGGGGGAGCGGTGTTCCCAACTCTCGGTGTGGCCGTCGTCTCCTTAGAGGAAGGGGGTTTTAGCAGCATCATGACTTCAGCGGGAGAGGATTCTGCCATCTTGGCGATCGAACCGGAGCGCACTTTCTACGCCATTGAGGATGGATTGTCCCTAGAGTACGGGGCTATCGCGATGCGGTGGATCACCTGTACCAGAAAGCCACTACTACAGAGGTAGAACGAATCAACAAACAAGAATGTTTTGCTGATGATATCGAGTTTACTTAGGGTCTGAAAGCAACGAAGGTGATGAGTAACTCCCAATAAACGTCGCTTTTACCTACAGGAAATACGGGCTGCAACTCTTAGTGAGTCTACTTTATAGACCTCTTTGTCACCCCCATGTTTCACATTTCAATTGCATATTTGGAACGCAAAATATCCCAAAATCCCATAAATTTAATAGTATTAAAAATGCCCAGCAACTCAATGTTTTTTTAACTCCTAATTTGAGCACTGAAACTATCACAATTAAAGAGATTTGTAAGTGGTCGCACGTTTAATATATATACTTACAGCCTATTCCAGCTTTATGAAGTACACCCCAGAAACCGGGTTTCTTTACAGTTCTCGCATCATTACTGATTCTGTTCAAGCAACCCGGTTTCTCGCGATCTACATTTACATGGAATATGCTGTATTTTTATGGGAACTCTTTTGGGGTGGCCTTCTAGCCCGCCCCAAAGGTAAAAACTAAATGCAGTACACCTTAGTGAGGACTTAACTCCGAGCAAGTTTTATGAGGACTGAAATCCTCAGTACCAACTTTATAACGGTTATTGTACCGGACATAATATTACAGATTACCTTTAAGTCCGATCGCCGTAACAATAGTCCACGCATCCACCAACAGCAGAATTAGCGTACATCCCAGCAAAATAAGATACATCCAAGGCTGCGACAAAGGGCGAACATCTCTAGTATCAATACCTGTTTTTGCTTCCACCAAACCGACTAATTTACCAAACCCAGCCACTCGCATTGGCAGCAAATAACCTTCTCCCGAATGACTCAAAAAATAGTAAACTAAACCTCCTTGACCGGTCGATCGAGGTTTGAGAGCTTTTACCTCAGTCCAAGGTAGCGACCAACCCTTGCGAAA
>JACJNV010000120.1 GCA_014695175.1 Microcoleus sp. FACHB-DQ6
GAGTGTCCGAGTTGAGAGCGGTACAAAGCTTGAATTCCCTGCGAAAGAGTCCGTTCTAATTTCCCCCGAGTAGGTTCTAAGGTTTCCCCTGTCATATTTTTTAGTTAAACCATAAGAGATAAAAAAGACTGTTAGCAGTTAACTGTTAACTGTTAACTGCTAACTGCTAACTGCTAACTGTTAACTGTTAACTGCTAACTGCTCACTATTAGAAATAACCGTCGCGTTAGCCAACAGAAACTTGATCGGTTTCCACCCCAGTTGCACCCTTAACACCTTTAGCAATTGTCACCAACCTGCTGACAATTTCCTGACTGGGAACTGTACCTTTGAGAACCACTGTAGTGCCATGTTGAGCCACATAAACAGTCTCAATATCCGCAACATCTGGATTTGCATCGAAAGCCTGAGCCACCCGTTTAGCTAAACCGCTTTGATCGTATTCTCCGTTCAAGCCCATGCGTTCCGGCGGGATTGTCTGAGCGCTCGCAGCAGGTTGAGCTTGAGCTTGAGCTTCAGCTACAGGTGCTTGGTAAGCAGGAGCGTCAACAGTTTCTTGATTTTCTAGTTTTTCTAAACCAAACAATCTTTTTAACCAACCCATAGAGTTTGTCCTCCGACAAAGTTTGTGTTAATTGACGTGTTAATTGACGTGTTAATTCACGTTTGGCAAGTCGCCCTGTAATTGTTATTCTCAATACCAGGAATTACGATCGCACTCTTGGATGGAGAAACCGAGTTTTTTTACAAAAAAGTATCGTTACAGCCATCCACCTAGGTAGAAAAACCCGGTTTGTTGAGTTGGGTGCGCCCGTTATAAATACAATTTACTGTTGTACAACTACGCCGATCATCTGCCTGGAGACATAATTCTCCCGCTCTCAAACAAATACTTGCGCTGACCATTCCGGCAAATCAAACTTAAACCCTTCTTCCCCAACTTCTACTATTTTGTTATACATCCACTCGTGCCAAGTTCCTGCCGCCGGAAACTTAGGAATGCAGTAACCAGATAGATAAGTATCCGAAAAATTAGCGACAACTACTGCTCGCGTTCCCTCATCGCTCCAGCGATAGTAAGCCAGCACTTTAGCTTCGGGATTTTCGTGGATGAATTCAATATTTTCGGTATAAAGTGCCGGAACTTTTTCCCGCAGCCGAATCACGTGTTTGTAGTATTCCAACAACTCATGATTTGGCTGATTTTGCAACAAAGACCATTGCAGTTTATTCGGCTGGTTGGGAGTTTGCCGAGTAGATTGTCCAAACTCTTCGCCCATCCACAGCATCGGTATTCCTACTGCTGTGACTAACAAAACCGCTGCCAATTTAGCGCGTTTAAAAGCCGCTTCTCGATCGATATCCCGAAAGCTGGCTTCTGCCAGCAAGTGGGATCGATCGTGACTGGCTAAATAATTGATCGCATTAGTTGTGTTTTGATAGCCTTGTTGTTTGGGTTCCAGAACTTGCTTGAGCTTATCAATATCGAAAGTCTTCGTCCCCAGACTTTCTATGGCAAAAATGCGAAAACTTTCGTGCCAGCACCCGTCTATCGGCCCGTCCGCAGCGACGAGTTCGGGAAGTTCGGGAATGTGTTCTGCTATGTTGTAAAATGGCTTGTCGCCGGCGGTTTTTTTCGCTTCACGAGTTATCCAGTGTAGGAAATCTCGATTGTCCAACTGCCGTACTGCATCGTAGCGAATGCCGTCGATATGATATTCTTGAATCCAGAAATTAACGACATCGCCGATGAATTTCCAAGCAGGACGAATGCCGAGTTTTGGGTCGAAATTTTCGTAGTTAAACTCCGGGCCCCAGTAGTTAGCGGGATCTTTGGGATAGTGTTTGTCGCGGTAGTACCAATAATTGCGATCGATTAGCAATAAGGGACATTGTTCATCGCAGTGGCTGTAAATCCCGTCCAGAATCACCCGAATGCCCCGTCCGTGGCACTCGTCAATCAATTGCTTCAAATCTGCGGTTGCACCGTAACTGGACTCTACGGCAAAGAAATCGCGGACTTTGTAGCCCCAGCTATAATCGCCCGGATATTCATTAACTGGCATTAGTTCGATCGCATTTATCCCCAAATCGCACAGATAATCTAATTTCTCCGTCACCTGCTGGAATTTACCGCCACTTTCGGAACCATCCGGCCCGGAAAAATCAGCAACGTGCATTTCGTAAACGACTAATTCTTCATTATTAGGGACTTCTTTGTCGTCGTGCTGCCAAACATAGGTATCAATAATTCGCGCGCCTGCTTTGATGCGAACTGTACTTGTATCCGTAGTGCGGTCAATTTCAGTAGCCTAGGCGTCAGTGACTTCTACCCATTCGTCCGGTTCAAAACATGGACTTTGCGACTGAACTCGGAATTTGTATTGATAAATACCGTCTTCTAACTTAATGTTAGTGCGGAAATAACGTTTCTCATCTTTTTCTAAGGGAATTGCTGCCCATTGGGAAAAGGAGCCGAGCAGTGTAGCTGCTTTGTTGTTGGGAGCGAAGAGTTTGAATTCAATTGCAGCGACCATGAATACCTGGTTTGCAGAACTTATAAGCGTGATTAGTAGTGATTTTTACAATTTGGTAAATCTGTCGCCACCGTTCTTGTTCTTAAGAGTTAAACCTGTATCTCTTATGTTGTAAGGTACTTGGGGGCGCAGCCGGAGGATTGAGTAGTGCGAACCCTAGCGATTGAATAAGGTGCGCCCCTAGGCACCCGAAACCTGATTTTAATCAAAAATGTAGTTAAAGTAACTAAAACTTATTAAGTGCTATTTATGAAAAATAGTCCGGACTGTTTTGAGTTCGTAGTCTGAAACCCTAGATTTTCTGTTGGTAGCGAACTTGCCTTAGAGGCTTGAACCCTTATTCTACGGTTGGCTATCCAAAACTGTCCGAAGTATTGTATGAAAAGTAATTTAACTTTTGATAACTAAATAAATCGTGGTGAATATTTAAGATTTGTAACTAAAGAAACATTTTTTAGCGGACAGGAATAATACCGTAGAAAGAGGTCATTTTATGCGGGAACAGAGAGGATGAGCTTGTAATTATAAGGCAAGGGAAACCAGAAACATGAATCCTATATTCAACTGGGTTTTCCTGCGACTTTAAGCCAAGTTTGAGCCGAGAATAGCAATGATTATTTTTGCTTATGTCTTGGCAGCACTTGTTTTATAGTTTTTGACTGGCAAACTTTGTAGAACCAAAATCAGCTTTAACGACTGCTGCTACCTCAGTAATTGGTAATTGGTGAAAATCTCATTCGTCCCTGTTACCCGTTAGATATTCCGAGCAGTGGCTCTAAGGCTCTAAAAGTTTAATGTGGGATGTTGGCGAATTACCGTTACTGTAAAACTCTGGAGTGTTAAAAATGCTAAAACAAATGTGTTGGTTGCCCAGACTCGGAGGCAATGGAGAAAAGATATTGCACTTGCGTACCGATGCCCGTCAGGCGTGGCGGCCTTATACAGCTTTTCCGCAGTTCGCTGTATCCGACTACCGGGAACCGGGTGGTTCTAAGGGATGGGCAACATTTCAGAAGCTGAGAGTTCAAGGGTGGAATTTAATATCGACTGAAGAAGGGCAGCAGTCGATTTTTGGCGAACAGAAAAGTGCTTAAAAACCCCGAAACCCCAGCAATAAAAAGAAGAGGTCAAATCCTCTTCTTTTTATTGGTTTTGGACGCAGAAACTGGCTTTTTAACCATCCTACTTCGTTGCAGCGGTAAGGTGTGCGCTGCACACCCTACATACTTTTGAGAGGTTTGCCAGTTGCAAGTAAATTAGGCGATCGCCGTTTCCCTGTCTGCTGTAGTTGCTACGCTATCCAACACCGGCTGGCGAGTTTTCAAGTTAAACCGATATCCGTGGGGGAGGATGTGCAACTTGGCCCCGCAAATCGCCAAACCCTCATCCTTCAACCGTCCCTCCATATTGTCGTGGAGTTTTTCTGACTCGTCGATGACAGTTACAGCGCTTTCGCCAATGACTTCCAACTCGTCACCGCTGACTAAAATAGCTGTATTTTCGTCAATACCAAATCCCAACACGGCCGGTTGCAGCAAGAGTGCCGTAACTAAGCGACCCAGACGACCTCGTTGGGCGAAATGCTGGTCGATGACAACATTGGGAAGGAAACCCATTCCCGGGCCCATTGCTACCACATCAACGCGGGGATTTGTCTCCGAGTCTCCTTCAATAATCATCATGTCTGGCATCATCGCGGCGCCGGCACTGGTGCCACCAATGATAATCCCTTCAGAGTAGCGTTTGTGCATAGCTGCGTCGAGTTTTGTGTCTTTCAAGCAGCTAATAATCCGCGCTTGATCTCCGCCGGTAAAGAATATGCCAGTGGCTTGTTCGATCGCTTCTAAATGCTCTGGATCGCTGGCATCTTCGGGTCTCTGGGTGTCAACAACTCGCACATCTTCAGCGCCAAGTCGCTCAAACACTCGGATGTAATTATCTCCTACTTCTCCCGGTAGGCTTGTTGCAGCGGTCATTACTACAATGCGGGCTTTAGTGCCTCCGGCGCAGCGCAAGAATTCCCGCAAAATTTTGCAGTCCCCCTCTTTGTCTTCCGCGCCACCAATAATTAGCAACTTCCCCTGAACTTCGTTGCTCGCCATATTATCTCCACTTTTAATTTATTAAGTTTCACTAAAACACAAAATTCGTTTTTCCGAAAACTGCCCAAAGGTATATATAGATACCAAAAACATCTCAGACTCCTACCCCTCCAGGATGTACACAGCTCAAGCGTTCTAGTGGTTTTTTAGTCTTGCTCCGGGCTGTAACGATGGTTTGGTAAACAGTCCTGTAGGCACTAGACTAAAGAAACCGGGAATAGGAACGAAAATTCTACGTTAGAACGGAAAAACTTAACTCAGAAACCCCGGTTTTTGAGAGAGCTTTTGCGTCCGCGACTGGTAAAAAAAACCGGTTTCTGCGTCTAGGACTATCTACTTAACTCATCCTCGACGATCGACACAAAAAACTTACCCCCCCTAACAGGAGATAGGAGGGGTCAAAAAATGAGCTTAAATTACAAGGCCGACGCGGGGGGGTGCTCGATCCGGTTTCTGACCAGATTCTTCGCTAATCCTCCTCTGATTGCTCGTAGAAATCAGATTGATCGGCGTCAGTCCTCAATTAGTCCGATCGCCCGTTAGTGCGATCGCTCGATCAAATTGCTCAATATGGTACTCGCCCGTTCTAAAGGTAGGTGTCTGGGTTTGCCGTTCCAGACAATCTGATATTCGTTGCTGTTTTGACCGTCGCCGTAGCCAGAAATTAGCTTCCGGTGAAATGCTTCCTCAGCTAATTCATGAACTTTCTCCCTGAGAGCAGTTTGTGCGATATTCATAATTTGCTGTTTCTTAAATTTTCTTTCACAGTCATAAACAATTATAAGTGGGGAGTGTACCTCTCTAAAGTTATAGGTTTTTCCTGAACGGGGAAGGAAGCAGTCATTAGTTATAAGTGCTTAGTTATCAATGCTTAGTCATGAATGCTCAGTCAGATGTTGAAGAAAGAAGGAATGTTTTCCCACTCTCCCCCTCTCCCATCTCCCCCACTGCCGCACTGCCCCACTGCCCCCCTCCCCCACTCTCGCAATAGTGGTGAAGGCAGAATGGGCCGGAGTAGTTGTCTCAACTGAGCAGTGCGATATCTATGCCCGCAGGTAGTATCCCCTGCAGCGAGTATAAAGTTAACGTAAAAAATTAGCTAAAAGGAGGTTAGAAAATGCTGCAAGAAAAAAGCACCGAAACAGCCCGCGTCAATGCTCGAAAAACAGATGTTTTTGATGTTTTCAACTTCAAACACTATATGGGGCCAAACCCTTATTTAGGAACAGCGGCTTTAGTTTTTGATTTGGCACTGACGGGCGCGAGCGAACCTTTGCCGATCGCACATTACCAGGAAATGATTGGCGAGCGCTACCCGCAAATCCTGCACGAAACTTTCTCGAACCACGCCCAACTGTTCGGCCGTACCGCCTCAGAAGTAGCAAAACTCGACATGGGTTTGCACTTCCAACACTGGAACGTTAAGCCATTTTCTCAGTTTAGCAGAATTAGCATAGAAGCCATTCACGCCCGCAGCGCCAGAGCCGTAGTTTACGCTGTTTGGGATTGGTTTGAAGCCATCAATCAAAGTCAAGATTTTCCCTTGGAAGCACAAATAGACGCGCTGCAAAATATATTCCGGCAGTCTGTTTACGGAGGCCCGACAGTTTATTCGTTAATGCGATCGGCATCCCAAAAAGGCATTCCCGTATTCTATTTGTGGGATGAAGGATTGATGCAATACGGTTACGGCAAAAAACTTGTTCGTGGCTCTGCAACTACTTTTGATTCTGACAGCCATTTAGACTCAGATTTTACCACGCGCAAAGACGATTGTAAAGCTTTTCTCGCTACATTAGGATTTCCTGTCCCCAAGGGCGATATCGTCTCCACAGAAAGCGGAGCTCTGGCAGTTGCTAGAGACATTGGCTATCCAGTTGCTGTCAAACCAGTAGTCGGTCATAAAGGAATTGGCGTCACAGCAGATATCCGAGATCCTGAGGACTTGCAGGCAGCTTTTAAAAGAGCTGTTAAGGCAATTCCCGAAACCGAACCGGTGCGAGTAATTGTGGAAAACAGCATCAAAGGATCGGATTTTAGGCTGTTGTGCGTTGACGGCAAATTTGTTTCGGCAACTGAACGCCGACCCGCTTGGGTAACAGGTGATGGCGACTCAACAATTCGCGAATTGATCCGCCGTGAAAACCGCAAACCCCAACGTTTGGATACGCCAACTTCGGCCCTGAGCAAAATTCAGTCCGACGAAGCGATGGAAATGTATCTGGCAGAACAAGGGCTGTCCTTGGAGAGTGTCCTAGAGCGCGATCGCATTGTGTATCTCCGCAAAGTCGCCAATCTTTCCGCAGGCGGCGTCAGCATCGATGCTACCCACACTATTCACCCGGATAACATTGTTTTGGCTCAAGATATCGCCCTACATTTTCGGTTAACTTGTTTGGGGGTTGATGTGATAACAGAAAGTCTCGCCAAATCTTGGAAAACCGGCAATTTTGGGATTCTCGAAATCAATGCAGCGCCGGGAATTTTTATGCACCTCAACCCGGCTGTCGGAGAAGGGGTTGATGTGCCGTCGCATATTATCGAAACTTTCTTTGACTCAGGAAAATCCGCCCGAATTCCGATTATTACTTTCAACCGAATTTCGGTGCACGAACTGCAAGAAACAATCGACCACATTCTTTTGCAGCATCCCGATTGGACGATCGGTGCTGTTTGCCGCGGGGGACTTTTTGTTAACCGTTCTGAAAAAGTTTTGCATAAGAATTACAATCTTAACGTGCAAAGTTTGCTGCGGAATCCCAAGCTCGATTTGTTAATTGCTGAATATCCCGAAAATATTTTGGAAGCTGAGGGAATGTTTTATGGGGGGAGCAATATGGTGGTGCTGGACAATCCGGGAGAAACTGAGATGATGTTGAGCAGAGAAAGCACCGATCACGATACTGTTGTGGTGAGGGAAGGAAATAGTATTTCTATTCGCCGCCAAGGGTTGATCGAACAGTATACTCTGGGAGATGATGAACCGTTTACACGGGTTTATTTGAAGGAAATAGGGACTGTTTTGTAAGCTGTTCCACATTTAAGTTGGCTTTGTAGGGCGGGTATTGAGTACCCGCCCCACCATATCGAGGCTTTTTCTCGTTCTCGGGTGCTTCCGGGGAAGTAACTTGGGGCTCGCCCAGATTTGAACTCGCTTCGTTACACTTAGTTACAATTGCTTTCAATTCCTCAGTCGTGGATGCACTATTCATAAAAAGCCGGTTTCTTCCCAACTTTCTCGTTACCACACCAATATTTTCGTAGAAAGTGGGTTTCTCAGGGTAAGTCCTATTGCTGCGATCGTAAGTTTTTAAACAATTTAGTTTCTGGGCTGTCCTTCGTGCTATCAAGGAATTTCACAAGTCCTTAAACGAATTGCACTCCGGTGGCAGAAGGTGTGGGAATATGAATGTTGCGAGCAATTGGTTTAATTCGCTGACCGAAAGTTTACTGTCGCACCGTCGTTACATTCCAGCAGCCCTGACTCTTTGCACAGGTACGAGTTTGTCATTGGCAGCCGCAGCCGTTGTGTGGCATTCGGAAAACCAACGAATGCAAGCTGAATTTCATCAGCAAGCCGATCGCCTGAATGTGGCATTGCAGCAAAGCATCAATAAAAATTTAGAATTTCTGTACTCCCTTGAAGGATTCTACAGGGCATCTACTGAAGTTAGCAGACAAGATTTTAAGCAATTCGTTCACCCTGCACTTGCCCGAAATGCTGCTATACATTCTGTTAACTGGATTCGGCGCGTTCCTGCTGCCCAAAAAGCAGCTTACGAACGGACAATTCGAGCCGAAGATTTTCCGGCATTTCAAATTTACGAACGAACTCCTGACAAAAAGCAGGTCAAAGCAAAAGTGCGATCGGAATACTTTCCCATTATTTACAGAGAAGCACTAGAAGAAGATAACAAAGTGATCGGTTTTGATGTTGCCTCCAGCCCCGATCGCAAAGCAGCTTTAGAGAAATCGGTGAATACCGGGAAAATAGCGGCTTCCGCGCGGATTAGATTAGTCAGCAACAATCAACCGGGATTGCAAGTATTTCTACCAGTACCCAGTCGCACCACTTCTGCAGATAACTCGGTCAACGGCCGCCAAAACCTCATGGGAGTTATTGCGGGTCTGTTTCAGATCACCAGTATGGTCGATTCCTCTTTAGAATCGCTAAATTTAGACAAGATTAATTTTTACCTCTATGACAACTCTGCTATAGAGAAAGAACGCTTTCTGGTGCGCTACGACTCACAAGCTAAGCAGTTGATAGATAACCCAAAACACGAAAAGCCAGAGTTAGCTAATTTGCGGGGAAAAATCTGTCAAGATCCGAGTGCTTGCACTCGCCTATTTAACGTAGCAGACCGCCAGTGGAGGCTGCTAGTTTTGCCTGGAAAGGGGTACAACAGCATGAGCACGCATCAGGGTTCGCTGGCAATTGGCGCGATCGGGCTATTGATGACTGGCGGCTTGACGATTTACTTGTTGATGTCTCTAGAACGTACTGCAAAAGTAGAACAGCAAGTGTACGATCGCACAATTCAACTAAAACAGCGCACCGCTGAACTAGAAACGGCACTAAAAAATTTGCAGGAAGCTCAATTTCAACTAATCCAAACTGAAAAAATGTCCAGCTTGGGGCAGTTGGTGGCTGGAGTTGCCCACGAAATTAACAATCCTGTCAACTTCATCTCTGGCAACCTGATCCATACAGGCGAATATACTCAAAGCTTGCTGGAACTTGTGGAAATATACCAGCAGCAATATCCAAACCCAACACCAGAAGTGCAAGCCAAACAAAAAGAGATCGATTGGGAGTTTATCAGTGAAGACTTGCCTAAAATCCTAAAATCTATGAATATGGGAGCTGAACGCATCCGCCAAATCGTGCTTTCTCTGCGGAATTTTTCGCGCTTGGATGAAGCTGAAATGAAGTCGGTTGACATTCACCAAGGCATTGACAGCACCTTGATGATTTTGGATAGTCGGCTGAAACCCCAACTTGGTTTTCCGGGCATTCAAGTCATCAAAGAATACGGAAATTTGCCCTTAGTGGAGTGCTGGGCGGGACAATTAAATCAGGTATTTATGAATGTTTTGAGCAATGCCATTGATGTTTTACATGAACAAAGGAGTCACATTTTACCAAATGGTAAAACTCTCTATGATTCGGCTTTTTTACCTAGGATTCGGATTCGCACTGAACTTTTAAGTTCTAATTGTGTATGCGTGCGAATTGCTGACAATGGAGCGGGCATGACGGAGAATGTAAAAAAACGTTTGTTCGATCCGTTTTTTACTACCAAACCTGTAGGCAAAGGTACTGGCTTGGGACTGTCTATCGGCTATCAAATAGTGGACAAACATCAAGGTTCGCTCAGGTGCGTATCGGCTCCGGGAGAGGGAACTGAATTCTGGATTGAGGTGCCGGTGCGGCAACAGCCCGAGCAATCTGTTTCTAAGGTTTTACCTGCGGTAGGTGTTAGTTGGAATTAGCGGGAGAAATCTCGCTTATAGCTGAGTCTTGCTGGGAGCATCTCACTTTTGCAGCCCAGCTATAAATGGGAGTTGGGAGGCAAGAGGCAGGAGGAAAGAGGAAGAAAGAAGTAGCCATAAGAATTGTTTTTACAAATATGAAATGCTCCCTAATTCCTGTTTAGAAAAGGTGAACAATCCGCACTCTACTTGAAAAAGGTGCGGATTTTGCACTCTACTTTCAACAGTTAACAGCTAACTGTCAACTGTCAACTGTCAACTGTTAACAGCTATAGTGATTGGCAAGCGCCTGCTAATTTCCAGTGGAATATTGCCGAAAACAAATATATGCGGTTTTACCCGTCGTGACAATTTATAATTGTAGCAAGGCCAGATTACCAATTATTAACTACGATGTCTTTACAATTTGTTAGCATTCCGCCAACAACCGATCGCAAACCTGTCGCTTTGATTGTCGCTTTGCACGGATGGGGTGCTAATGCTCGGGATTTGACTTCCTTAGCACCCTTTTTCAATTTGCCGGATTATCAGTTTGTATTTCCCGATGCCCCCTTTCCCCATCCCCAGGTAACGAGCGGCAAAGCGTGGTATAACCTTCAAAGCAAAGACGCTCAGGGATTGGTAGAAAGCCGGCAATTGCTGAGGGAATTTTTGCTGTCTTTGGAAAGCAGCACGGGCGTCCCTTTGTCTCGCACGATTTTAGGTGGCTTTTCTCAAGGCGGAGCGATGACTCTAGATGTGGGATTGACTTTGCCTGTAGCTGGTTTAATTTGTCTGAGCAGTTATTTACACCAGATTTCGCCAGTTGCGGGGAGTGTTTTGCCACCTGTTTTAATCGTACACGGTACTCAAGATACTATTGTGCCTGTTAGTGCTGCTGTGCGATCGCGCGAGAGTTTGACGGCTTGGGGAGCTGCGGTGCAGTATCAAGAATTTAACATGGGACACGAGATTCTGCCGGAAGTTATAGATGTAATGCGAAGTTTTGTTGTAGAAACTGTGTCGAAATCAGATTAAAGGTTTAGTATATAGTATGGCGGAAGTCTCGGGCAGGGGAAAAAAATGAAAACTTTAACCAAAGCATCGCGCGATATTGCTGTACTTACTTCTCAGGACGTGGCAGAATTGGCTGTCCGTTTGGAAGTTGACGATTATACAGATCCTTTTGAGGGATTGAATGATTGGCATTTGTTGCGATCGCTTGCCTTTCAGCGGCCGGAGCTGGTTGAACCTTATCTCCACCTTCTGGATATGGAAGCTTACGACGAAGCATAGACTGAAAAATCTAGCTCAAAATTTTCGGCGGAATTGAGGAAGAAGTTAGCAGCATATTTTGTTGCGGATTAAACAGATGAGTGAGGGATTTTAATCTGTTTTTATCTTAATTTCTTTCTTGATTCTTTTTTATGGCTGAAGGAAGAAGGAAGAAGGAAGAAGGAAGAAGGAAGAAAGAATGAGGAAGAAGGAAGAAGGAAGAAAGAATGAGGAGATGCGATCGGGCAATTCTTCGCACTGGTTTCAGGAATTCATCAAGTTCTCATAACCTCGAAGGTTGCTGTATTACCAAAAATCATGAAAGGCAGACGAATTTTAATCGGCGTTAGTGGCGGGATTGCGGCTTACAAAGTTTGCGAAGTAGTTTCAACTTTAGCGAAAGCGGGAGCGGAAGTTAAAGCTATTCTTACTGATGCGGCAGGGGAGTTTGTAACGCCTTTGACTTTTGCTACTCTCTCCCGCCATCCTGCTTTTACTGACAAAGATTTTTGGCAAGCAAGTCACGGGCGCCCCCTGCACATTCAACTGGGAGAATGGGCGGAAGTTTTTGTAATTGCTCCCCTGACGGCTAATACTTTGGCTAAGTTGGCGGGGGGTTTTGCTGATAATTTGCTCACTAATACTGTCTTAGCTTCTAATTGCCCAATTTTGCTGGCACCGGCGATGAATACGGATATGTGGGAACAGCAGGCGGTGCAGCGGAATTGGCGGGAAGTGTTGACTTATCGGCGCTATCATGCTGCGAATCCGGGGGCGGGAATGCTGGCGTGCGATCGCGCGGGTGTCGGCCGCATGGCAGAACCTTGTGAGATTTTGCCTCATATTGAATCGCTGTTGTATGCCAAGGGCGATCGAGATTTAGCGGGCCTTCGGGTGTTGATAAGTGCGGGAGGAACGCGGGAACACCTCGATCCGGTGCGGTTTATCGGCAATCCTTCCAGCGGCAAAATGGGTATAGCTTTGGCGCAAGCTGCACAGCACCGCGGCGCGACAGTGACGCTGGTACACAGTATAACTGGCGAATTGCCGCTCTCAGGTTTGCGGGCGATCGCAGTTACGAGTGCAGAAGAAATGCGGCAGGCGATGCTGCAATGCTTTCACGAGGCGGATTTGACAGTGATGGCTGCGGCGGTAGCGGATGTTAAGCCGGCCGAGTACAGTAGTGAAAAATTGCCGAAGCGATCGCTCCCGAATTGTTTGCCTTTGGCACCGGTAGCGGATATTGTGGCAGAGTTGGGAAAATTGAAACAGCCGCACCAAAAATTAATCGGGTTTGCAGCACAAACTGGAGATATTGTCAAGCCTGCGTTGGAGAAATTGCGGGCGAAGAAACTCGATGTAATTGCCGCAAACCCGATCGATCGAATAGGTGCTGGTTTCGGCAGCAATACCAATCAAGCTATATTAATTAATGCCGCCGGAAAGCAAGTAGAAATAGCCTCTTGCAGCAAGCTAGAAATGGCTCACCGATTGTTAGATTTTGTGAGGGAGGGGTGAGGGCGCGACTTACTCATTAACTGGGATTAATTACTACTGGTTCGGGCGATAATTCTGATTCCCCCAAATCCGTTGATTCCGAGTCAGCCGACAACTCAGTATCTGCGACAGTAATTTCTAGTTTAAATCCTAATGCTTCGAGCAATTCTACAAAGCTGTAAATTTCCGAACCGCCACTTGCTGTCAGCATCTTGTCGAGTTTTTCCCATTGAAGTTGAGCTGACTCTGATAAATTGTTGAACTTTAGCCGAGAATCTACAACGTCTTTGAGTACCATTTGGAGCAATTTAGGTTCATCGCTGGCTTCTGTCAATGTCACCTCGATATAACCTGCTGCTTCTTGGGCATTTCTCAGAGATTCGATCAGAAATTCTTGGTAACTCCTACTCGTTGGTGCTTTCACGTCTTTCATAGTCTCTCCAATATTGAATAGCTTTGCCAATATCTCGCTCTTGAGTGCTCTTATCTCCACCTACTAGCAGAAGTATAATTGTCAGCCCCACTTGTCCAAAGTAAAGCCGATATCCAGGGCCAGAGTCAATTTTGAGTTCAAAAACTCCTTCTCCGACGGACTTACAATCTCCTAGATTACCAGTCATGACTCGCTTCAGCCTTAACCGAATCCTATTTTTGCCTGTGGTATCCCGGAGCGAGTTATACCAATCTTCAAAAGGATTTGTCCCATCTGCTCTCAGGTAGTTGCGAATTTCCCTGGGTTGTACTTCCATGATTTTATCGTACTTGATTAACAATTTCTATCGTAAGGGCGATCGACACCGCATTCAACAAGCAAATCATACTTAAGACAGAGGTATTCGATAGACAAAATAGTAAACCTTGTTTGAGGAAACAAAGTTTAAATCAAACAGGGGATTGTGAATGAATTTAAGATCGATCGCAAAAACCAATCTACTCTTCGGCAGCCTGATAATTAGCCTCGGATTGCAAGCACTTCCAGCCACAGCGCAAGCAGTCACCGACGCGCAAGTTTCCGCCCTTGTAGAAGCGCTGCGACAAGCCGCCCCGCCACAAGCCACAAATGACGGAATGTACAGTCAGTGGCAAGTTTTACCGAACAATATTTCCCGCTGGGCAAAATTCTGTACCAAACAAGATTTAACACCGCAACAATTTGAGGCCGACGCGACAAAAGCCAAATCAATTGTTACCTGTATCGTGGGCGATTTGCTGCGCGACGAATACAAAGCTAGCAGCAACAATGAATTAACCGCTGTACGCCGCGCCGCTTGCTGGTGGATGACAGGGGACTCCGCAGCTTGCAAAAGTGGGGCAACAGCTACTTATGCCGATAAAGTTATCAGCGTTTACCAGCAGCAGCGGGCTAAAAAGTAAAGTTTGTGCTGGCGGAATTTAGATTTTTTTGACGGCAGCCCCTAGGTTTTAGGGAATACCGGGACTCGGAATAGTAAGTTAAATAGGGGCGTAAATGACGGCTGACAAATTGCAGCATCGGTGCATTCTCAAGCGTTATTTTGATGCACGGCTGATTGATTGAATAGAGTTGTCTTTTGATGCACTTTGGTTGTATTAGTGGACGTGTTTTGAGATGCTCTGCCCTCTTCTCAATGGCGCGATTGCCGCTAGGTATATATCGATAAGAATCGATTGTTAAAAAGGCTTGATTCCGGCGATTCCGGTATTAGGTTTAAGGCAGCCTATCCGAGGAAAAGGCAAGCTCTGGGTTCGCCTGAGCTGCCTTGATTTCGTCTCACTTTCACCTGGTTTGATTCGTAGCGGGATTTGAGCTTT
This sequence comes from Microcoleus sp. FACHB-DQ6, assembly GCA_014695175.1. GTDB lineage: Bacteria > Cyanobacteriota > Cyanobacteriia > Cyanobacteriales > Microcoleaceae > Microcoleus. Next base: position 14,678 of record JACJNV010000120.1, read on the forward strand.
TCATGAGAGATGTTTTGCCTTGAATTGATCGAGTGTGGGTCGAGGCAAAAATTAGCGCGGGGACGGGTCAGCCACAAGCGCTGCTCACCCGTCGCACTCAGCCGGTGCGCGCTTCTAGACTGCGACGAAATTGGATGCCGTCAGAGTCGTGGTATTCACTCCCGTCAGGACAGCCAAAACTTCATTACCAAAACGAATCTCACTGCCGGAGAACGACAATTGACCAAAGGTTAAACCGCCAGTCAGACCGATTTGATCGTTACCCAACTTGAAGTCAGTAATCGTATCAGTGCCCTCAAGAGCGGCAAATACAAACACATCAGAGCCGTTGCCACCGGTCAAGGTGTCGGTACCCAGTCCACCCCTCAAAGTGTCATTGCCATTGTCACCATTGAGTAAGTCGTTGCCCGCACTCCCGACTAGGAAGTCAGTGCCATTGCCGCCAATCAAGGTGTCGTTTCCGGCATTGCCCGTGAGAGTGTCGTTGCCATTGCCGCCATTGATCGAGTCGTTCCCAGCATTCCCGGTGAGGGTGTCGTTCCCGCCGGTGCCGTTTTGCACCGTACCAACGACAGGAGCAACGGCGACATTGACTAAACCGCTAGCGGTGCCGCCCTTGCCATCACTAATGCTGTAATTAAAACTGGCGTTACCTGTGAAGTTATTGCTGGGGGTGAAGATGACATTACCACTAGAGGAGGTAACGCTGCCATTGACAGCATTAGTGACCCCCGTCAGGCTGAGGCGATCGCCATTGGCATCGGTGTCGTTGGCTAACAGAGTTGAAGCCTCCAGGGTGACGGCAGTATTTTGAGCCGTGGTAGCGCTGTCGCTGTTAGCCACGGGGGGTTGATTGGTGGGAGTCGTTGCCTGACCAAACAGCACATAACTTTGCCCTGCACCACTGATGCCGTTGGGGTTGGCAGTTAGTGCCCCGATAATCAGGTCATCAAAGCCATCGCCGTTGACGTCCCCGGCGCTGCTGACCGACCAGCCTGATTCGTCATACGCCGCGATGCCGTTAATCGCAAAGCCGTTGCTACCGTTGAGCGTGGACAGGTTGACACTGGCACCAAAGCCACTGTTGCTGCCAAACACTACATAACTTTGCCCTGCACCACCGATGCCGTTGGGGTCGGCACTTGATGCCCCGATAATCAGGTCATCAAAGCCATCGCCGTTGACGTCCCCGGCGCTGCTGACCGACCTGCCTGATTCGTCATACGCTGCGATGCCGTTAATCGCAAAGCCGTTGCTGCCGTTGAGCGTTGACAGGTTGACACTGGCACCAAAGCCACTGTTGCTGCCAAACACTACATAACTTTGCCCTGCAGCACTGATGCCGTTGGGGTCGGCACTTGATGCCCCGATAATCAGGTCATCAAAGCCATCGCCGTTGACGTCCCCGGCGCTGCTGACCGAGAAGCCTGAGAAGTCAAAGGCCGCGATGCCGTTAATCGCAAAGCCGTTGCTGCCGTTGAGCTCTGACAGGTTGAGGCCCGCACCAAAGCCACTGTTGCTGCCAAACACTACATAACTTTGCCCTGCACCACTGATGCCGTTGGGGTCGGCATATCTTGCCCCGATAATCAGGTCATCAAAGCCATCGCCGTTGACGTCCCCGGCGCTGCTGACCGACCTGCCTGATAAGTCAGAGGCCGCGATGCCGTTAATCGCAAAGCCGTTGCTGCCGTTGAGCGTTGACAGGTTGATGCTGGCACCAAAGCCACTGTTGCTGCCAAATACTACATAACTTTGCCCTGCACCATTGATGCCGTTGGGGTCGGCACGGTATGCCCCGATAATCAGGTCATCAAAGCCATCGCCGTTGACGTCCCCGGCGCTGCTGACCGACGATCCCGATCGGTCATACGCCGCGATGCCGTTAATCGCAAAGCCGTTGCTGCCGTTGAGTGTGGACAGGTTGACACTGGCACCAAAGCCACTGTTGCTGCCAAATACTACATAACTTTGCCCTGCATAAATGATGCCGTTGGGGTCGGCCCAGTCTGCCCCGATAATCAGGTCATCAAAGCCATCGCCGTTGACGTCCCCGGCGCTGCTGACCGACAAGCCCGATCGGTCATACGCCGCGATGCCGTTAATGGTAAAGCCGTTGCTGCCGTTGAGCTCTGACAGGTTGAAGGTTGGTTCAAACATAGTGTTAGTTCTTCCTTGTTAGGTTAGTTGAAAGTTTTCACATCCCGACTTCTTTCCAGAAGTCGGTTTTCTTGCTTTAGCCGCCGCCTATCGAGATCACGCGGCGAATTTCGTCAGTTTTCAACCCAATTGCCATCGGTCGCCGCACTCCTGGCAAGACTTGCACATCGTATAATTCCTCTACAACTCCTTCAATGCGTAACGAGTGGACGATATCCCCACTTCTGAGGTCAATCACCAGCAGTCCACATCGCGCTTGGGCCTGTTTTGCCTGTAACTGCTCATCCAACGCTAAACCTGAAAAGGTCTTGTTGTGCCTGGGTTTGGATATCCCCACCACGGCAAAATCACCGCAGAAACTCAAACCCCGCAGATATCCCGGACAAAAGGCTACCGCTTCAAATACTCCCCGTTCCAGGTCTAGATAACCAAATTCCCCACGACCTGAATTGAGCAACCACAGCTTATCCTTGTACCAACGGGGTGAGTGAGGCATCGATAAGCCTGTGGCGATGATCTGGTTGGTACTAATATCCATCACGCAACCGCCATCTTGGCGTTTATCCCGCCAGCCATCGGCTACATCCGACTGACTGACGGCGGTTACATAACGGGGTTGTCCATCCCGCATCGCCAAGCCATTGAGATGGCATCGGTCTTCTGCCGCTAATTTGGAAATAAACGGCGGTTTCCACAATGGGACAAAACTGTGTTTTTCGCTGACACTTGCCAGACAGCTAAATAGGGTATTTACGAAAACAATGGAATTCGTGGGGGACGATTCCCGATTCTCCATTTCCCCATCGCCGGTAGCTACAATATCATGAATATCCAAGTCCCCCGTGATATAACCCACTTGTGGGACATAAACCGCATCGTAGCCATCGGCTATTTGTCCTGGCTCTAGGGCATTTTCAAACCGCCACAGTTGATACAGTGAACTCATATAAAGCGATGAGCCTTGGGCATACAACCCCATACAACGCTCGAAAGTTCGCTCAAATACTGACAGTTTCCCAGAAGGTTGCAAGCCGAGAAAAAATACCTTGCCCGCTTGATAAGTGGTCAAGATAAGACTTAACTTCTGTTCGGATAACCAGGCATTAAACTGCCGAGATGCGTTAATTTCTAAAGAAGAACTTTGGTGAGTTGTAGCAGGGTTTTGGCTAACCATTAGTAATTACTCGAAAGCGATTAAATTCGACAAAATGTCTTCTCGTTCTGAGAGCAGTACGAGTAAAGTAGACAAACCGATGAGAGCCCAACACGCACCCGCCCTCACCCAAGTGGCAGTCCCTAAACCGTAACGAAATTGGATGCTGTCAGAGTCGTGTAAATAAAAAAGAGTGTTTGTTGTTTCTGCTGCTGGCTTTTAGCATTCGCTTCACAAAAAAAACGAAGTGGAGATGCTCTCCCACCGTAGAAGCAAGGGTGTGGCCCAAGCAAAGCAGCCAGTAAATTTGAGCCTGAATGTAGCAGCCCTGAGCAAATATGGAGTTTGTAACGAATCATCACTATAGCAATCCTAAATGAGTCGTAAAAAGATGTAGGGGTAGTGCCCCCGTGCCTACCCCGGCCTTATGGGGCAACCACGGGGGGTTTGCCCCTACAAGAATTACACAAATGATTTAGGATTGCTATAGGATTGTCCTGAGTGTAGCTTGCATCTGCCAAACGGGTGATTTTCCCTGTTAACTTTACCCCTCAATATGATTTATTCAGATAGATGTCAGCGGAAAATTTTTTTTAGCTTAGCAGGGGGATATACTAGAGTCAACTATTCCCTCAGAAGTGTTAAAAATTGAGACAACACTTTACATTTAGAGTCAAGCAAGGATGCGATCGTTCCTTGACTCTAAATTTGGCTCTGAATATAAATGAAGATGGATCGAGGGCAGTTGATTTAAAAGACCTAGTTTCTCCTCTGCTGAACTCCTTTTTTTCCACCAGCAGCCGGTTGGTGTGCCGGAATTACGGTTCCATAGACGTAATGAACCGGACAATCTAGTTTTCCTTGTTTGTCCGCCTCGGCTTGTAGGGGTTATAAGACTTGCTGCCAAATATCGGCTTTTTGCGATCGATAAAACCGTGTGGCGATGCTTTCCCACTTTCGATAACGTTCACCGCAGGTGTCGCCACGGGGCACCTGTTTTGAGTATCCAGAGAATGCTGTTCACCACTTGTCGGTGGTCGTGATGGGGTTTACCTGTTCGGGGTTTCAGTGATGGAAGTAGCGGTTTTAACGAATCGCACTGTTCGTTGCTTAAGTCTCCAAGGGTTGATGAGTGTTAACAGCTTGCGATCGCCTATTTTCTAGGATATAACGAGGCAAGAAAACACGCCCTAGCCTGTGCAGGCTGGTTCATTGGTCCCGCCGCAGATTTCAATCGGCTATTGAATTATCCATTTTCTGCCTGACTTCTCATCAACTTTTGCACGCTGGCTAAAGCCCGATTTAATTCGTAACTCTTTCTTTCTGAATTCTGCAAAAAAGCCTGCTGTTCTTCTTCAATCATTAACACATCCTGCCGCACCAAACCATCTAATAACTTTTGAGCAGCACCGAAACAACTATCTTTGATAAACTTGCGAAACCAAACAGGCAATTTGTGGAGTCGCCAAAACGCATTTAATGAGGTAAAATGAATTAAATAAGCCCGAGTTGCCGTCTCGCTCACCGGACAAACCAAGCAGTAAATCTTAAAGTCGCTCCCCAAAGTTGAAACCCAATGCGGGTAAACATAACTCACGTCCAGCGGTTCCGGGTGCAGTCGGCGCAAAGACTTAAAAAATAACTGAGAAATTGACCAAATTTTATCTATTTTGTAATAACTTTCTGCCTGATAGCGAGCAGTTACTTGATGCTCGTTTTCTTCTAAAGTATCTAACACCGGATTTGCCCAAGCTTGCCAATCATCGTGCAAGTGTCCGTGGTACATATCCATCAAGTTTTCAATTAAAAATGAATAGTGTGCCTGACAGTCGATGACTGAAACTGTGGCAATATAATTGAGATGTTCCCACTCTGGCAAATCCAATAAATCTATTTTTTCTGCTCGCATTTCTTCGCCGGGAAACAGCCAGATAAAACCGTTTTTTTCCTGGACTGGATAGGAGCGAATTTTGCACTTAGGTAGCTTTTGATTTTCTGCTAAATAATCGACTTCGGCGCATTCTCCGCTTGCATTTAACCGCCATCCGTGGTAAGCACATTCGATTAAATCGCCTTTAACTTGGCCGTGGCTGAGTTTAACTTGCCGGTGCGGACATCTATCTTCTAAAGCGTTGATTTTGCCTGAACTGTCGCGGAAAAGTACGATCGCCCGATTCCAGATTTTCGCAGCTAGCGGCTGAGTTTGCACCTCGGTGCTGCGGGCGATGGCATACCAGCGATCGAGATTAATGCCCAACTCGCGGATGTGAGTTTTTTCTCCCCTTGCAGATACCGATTTTATCGCGTTGTTTTGCATTACAAATGTTCCCAAATTACGCCCATAAAACAACCCAATTTTACAAAATAACAGCCCGGAAAGCAACGACCGTAAATTTTTCTAAATCTCCGTTCTGACAAATACCTATCGTTAGCTAAATGCTTCAACCACGTCGGCGACAATCTAAATTTTAATAATCTTAAAGCATTGCGAAATCCGTAGGTGGAACAGTCGGGCTGAAAATCTCTCGCTGCCCCTAATATGTAGCCTATTCTAGGAGGTGTCTCGACTTCCGATATATTATCTAAAAAGACGATTTTTCCGTGCGGATTTAACAATTTTTTACTTGCCTCAAGGGCGGCTGGGAGGTTGGGCAGGTGGTGAAAAGTAGCAGCACTAACTATTAAATCAAATTTGCGGTCGATCGCTAATTGACTGGCATCCATTTGGATGTATTCGATATTGGGGGCTGAGCGTTTTTGACGGGCGATGTCCAGCATTTTTGCTGATAAATCGACGGCCACTACATTATCGTAATACTGGGCTAATTCAAAAGCAAGAATTCCCGAACCGCAGCCAATATCTAATGCTGCACCTTTGCTGACCGATAGGTTGTTAGTAAAGAAATCGTTCTGGTTTTGCAAGGTGGCGGCGAAATCATATTCTGTTGCAAAAGCATCAAACATTACAGATTTATTGCGAATTTTGCAGTTACTATTCAGCATCTATTATTGCTTTATACTCATTCAATAATATTTTAACCGTATATCCACCCCCCTCAACGCAGATATTTTTTTTGTTCGCAAGCTCTGCCTTTTCTCCTTAGGGAAACCACACCCACAAACCGTAACTCATCTTAAAAAAAGAATGCAACTGTAGGAAACCTCCAAACCCTTCTTAAATCAGTGATTCCCATTTCTTCAAATCTCAAATCTAAAATGGTATGACAGGGGGCGGGTTTTACCGAGAATAGCAGCCGATAATTGACAATTTATAAAACCCGCCCCGCTACAAACCTTAGATTTTTAACACGCCTTCGGGATTCACCGTCAAGAGCGATCGCCTCTGCAAACCCTCCTGATATAAAATAGCATTAGCTGCCAACAAACCGCTGCTAACCGCCCTTTCCATTAAACCGCAAGGAAACGGCATTTTTACCCAATCTCCCGCAAACAAAAGATTACGTACAGCGCAGCAAGTCTCCGGGCGTTCCGCATAACTACCGGGCGGATATCCAGAGAAATTCTTTTGATTTACTAATTCCCGGTGCAGCATATTTGCCTCTTTTAATTCCGGTACAATTTCGTACAATTCTTGCTCAAAAGTAGCCAGTAAAACTTCCTGGTTCGGAAATTCCTTCTCCTTGTAACAATAAGCGTGCAGTTCCACTACACTACCGCCAGTTTTCTGATTCCACTCGATGAACTGATCCTGAATTCGGTGGTAAAGCGTAATGCTGTCAGTCAGCTTGTAGCCGGAAAGCGAACTGAAATTGCTGTGCTCCCAGGGAAATTCGCGATCGAACCAAAAACGGCCCACCGCAAACGGATCGGCTATATTCAAACTCTCGATCCGGCTCTGCACCTGCGGATTCACCTCACCGCTGGCTAAACTAAACAAATGCTGCATCCCCGGAACATCTGCCGCCAAAACATAGTAATCAGCCTTCAATGTTTCTTCCAATTTTTGCGGCTGCGATTGGTTAACCGCTGCTGCTAACTGTATTTCATCGGCTTTTTCATCGACTACCTTAAATCGAGGCAAATCCCGCTGAGCAGGCCCGCTCACAACTCGCCCTTCGGCATCAAAAACTGCGCCGTGACAAGGACAGTGAAATTGACCGTCGTTCTGTTTCTGAACCGTGCAGCCTTGGTGAGTGCAGGTCAGAGAAATTGCCTCTTTTCCCGACGGTGCGGCGGCAAATACGCTGTCCCCAGCGCCGAAATATTCGGTAGAGTTGCTATCAGTTAACAGCGCGTTTCGCTTAACCCAAAAAGGTATTTTACTTTGCACGTCTCCCGACTGGTAACTCAGAGAATCAATCTTGCCGTTTTCCCAGCGAATCTCACTGACTGCGACATCTGTCAATACTTTGCCGCCTTTGCTTTCAATGGCTCGGACAATAGGCTGCACCAAACTCGTTCCCATATCTTGCCGCGTGCCGTTGAAGGCCAAACCCTCTGGATTTCCGAAAAAGTAAAAGTGGAAAAATTGCATTAATTCTCCCGCGCTCAATTCGTCGGGAGCGTTGAGGCTGGACTTGGCAAAAGGCAGAAAATACAAGTCATAAAGCCCGCGCGGAAATTCACCTTTTACCCAGTCGGCAACGGATATATTGTCGAGGCGATCGAAAGTTTTTTTAGTTTGAAAACCGCCGATTTCTCGAAATACTTCCCAGTGAGCGGGTTGTGTCAGATTGATTCCCCACTTGAGCCGATTGGGAGAAGATATCCCCAAATCAACTATATTCCAGGGAAAAGCTGAATGGTTGGGACGGAAAACTTCGGGTTTGTATTTGCCGTCTCGAAACAGAACGGCGTAGGATTCTAAAGATACAAAGTTATCAGTAATTTCTAGTTCTTCAACCACACTTTTGAGGTTGTAGTATTGCGGAAAAAAACCGTGGAAACCGTGTTCCATCATAAAAGTTTCGTTCCCGACTTGAATCGGCCAACTAGCAATTTTGCCGCCGAGTTGGGGCGATTTGTCGAGCAATGTTACGGCGAAACCCCGCTGACTGAGCTCGTAAGCACAGGCGAGCCCTGCCAAGCCTGCGCCTACAACTGCAACGGTTTTGCGGTTATTCAGCATTCGCGGCAAGTCAAGAGAATCTTGCACAAAAATGGTGGGCTCTGGCTTGGAAAATCGAGAGTAGCCCAGCAGCCCGCCGGCGGCACCGACTCCGAGGAATTTGAGGGCGGTTCTTCGAGAAACTGGTTGGGATAGCGGTGAATTGGTTGATTGACTCATCAGCGGTACGCGGTAACGGGCTTTAAACACAAATACGCCATAAGGCATATATCATAGACCGAAATCAGGATATGTGAAGAAATACTAAGACACATCCCCCAATCGGATCGCGATCGCACCGTGTCAAGTGCGATCGCACACAATGTATAGCGGAAGGAAGCAGGCTTCATTTATCTAGGAGAGAACCAAGAATCAACAAGGAAAAAGCGATCGACCGCATAGCGTAAAATCCTCTACATAATTAAGTGTTTTTATTTATGTTGCTCAACTCTTGGCAACCGCCGCCAATGATGTTAAAAAACTAGGAGATTTTCAGGCAAAATCTTAGGCAAAAGGCAGTCTCGGGGAAGTGTAGGAAATAACCGGGCAGATATCCAAGGCAAAACAATTAACCAGTCGAGCTTTAAGTAAGTTTGCCCGAAAAGAATTAACTCTTTTAAAGTAAGTAAATACAGAGAATATATCTACTGAGGTAACTCAATAGATCGGCGCTCGATTCAGGGGATTCCTCACTTAATACCAAGACCAAGCCCGATTCAACTTGAGAAGTGCAGAGGTGCCGCAAAAAGTCAAAGACGGCCCTAGAGGTAATGCCGGTTAAACTCAGATTTTGCATCATTTTTAAGAACGGGCAAGATGCCCGTTCCACAAGAGATAAATTTTTTGTGGAACAGGCCGGACAGCCTGTTCATAAAAGGATTATTGAGAATGGTGCAACATCTCAGTTAAATGCACCTGGCTGCTATGTAGAAAACAGGACTTACTTGAAGAAACCGGGTTTTTGCGTAAGTCCTGTTTATGCAAAACCCCTGCATAATTTGCAAACTTTTACATAAATCGCGAATTTCTTGGTGCGGGGACTCTGTTGGTGCTGGTGTCCACACCCTACGGTAGATATTTGCGGTTAGCCTTGAATGCTATAATCGTGCCGCGATCGCCAGCACAGTCAAAATTCCCACCCACATCCCAACTTTTGCCAACTGCTGCCGCCAACGGCGCCCTTAACCGCCCCAAAATCATGCACTACCAATCCCAGCAGCAACGCCAAAAACACACTACTCAGAAAAAAATTAAAAAAGCTATTTTTTACTGTTTGATAGCAATATTTTTCTGCTGGAGTACCGCGAACCTCGCTACAATTGCCCAAAACACAGGCCAGGGCGGGCTTAACGGGCAAGAAATGAGAAATTTGCTCGATCGGGGCAACCTCACCGAAGCCGTAACCAGAATCGAAGAAACCTGGAAAGAAGACTATCAAAAATACTTTGAACAAGACTTTGACACCCGTGGGCAAACCGCCGAAGCAATATCAAAAACTCTCTCCCGCCTAGCAGTTCAAACAAAGAAAAAACCTGCTTTAATTTACGCTATCCCGCGCACCGACCAACTAGAATTAATCTTAATATTACCCGATCGCCGGCCCATTCTCCGCAGCGTTCCAGAAGCAAAACAAGAGAAACTGCTCTCAGTAGTCCAAGAATTAGGTAGCGAAATCACCAATCCCGTAAAACTCAACACCACCAGCTATCTAGCACCAGCCCAACAACTCTACAAATGGATAGTTGCACCCCTAGAAACAGATTTGCAAACCGCAAAAATTGAAACATTGCTGTTCTGCGCCGGCGCAGGTTTACGAACTGTACCCTTAGCAGCAATGCACGACGGACAGCAATTTTTGATCGAAAAATACAGCCTCGCCCGCATCCCCGCCTTCAACCTCATAGACATAAATTACGCCGACCTCAGAAACGTGCAAGTCCTAGGAATGGGAGCATCAGATTTCGCAGAAACGGCAAACAAAGAACCGCTGCCAGCAGTGCCGTTAGAACTCGGCGCGATCGCCCGACAGTGGCCCGGTCAATCCTTTCTCAACGAAGATTTCACCATAGTAAACTTGCAATCCCAGCGACTGCAACAAAAATACGGAATCATCCACCTTGCCACCCACGCCGAATTCCGCCCAGGAACCCCAAATAACTCCTACATTCAATTTTGGGACACCCAACTGCGCCTCGCTCAAATGAGAGAATTGAAATGGAACAATCCGCCCCTCGAACTGTTAGTATTAAGCGCCTGTAGAACCGCCTTGGGAGACAAAGAAGCAGAACTCGGATTTGCCGGTTTAGCACTGCAATCGGGAGCAAAATCAGCTCTTGCCAGTCTGTGGTACGTCAGCGATGCGGGGACTCTCGCCTTGATGACAGAGTTTTACCAGCAGTTAAAAATCAGCACGCCAAAAGACCCTCCAATCATTAAAGCTGAAGCAATGCGGCAAGCACAAATCGCTGCGATCGAAGGCAAAGTGACGATCGAAGGCGGGCAACTGCGAAGTTCCCGAGGCGACATTCCCTTGCCGCCGTCCATCTCCAAACTCGACAGCAAAGATTTATCCCATCCGTATTATTGGGCAGCTTTCAGCATAATCGGCAGTCCTTGGTAAGTGGGCCTCTTGACCGACAGTGGTGATAGGCTTTGAAACACTCACCGACTATTAGGTGCGGTGATTCTTGACACTTCATCGAAATTTGCTACCGAAGTAGTCTTATATTTTCTCTGTGTCCGTTTAGAGCTGGGGGGGTGACAACCAGCCCCCAACCCATAGTTAGTAAGGCTTGAGCCAATTTATGGTAAAAAAAGATAGGCAGCAGAATTGTTACACGCTTGCCTATCCAAACAAATAAT
>JACJNV010000121.1 GCA_014695175.1 Microcoleus sp. FACHB-DQ6
GGGATTGTCAATCAGCAAAAAAATTCTGCTAGAAAAACACTGCGCTCAATTGGATTGTATTTCTACGCCAGAGCAGGGAACGCAGTTTATTATTGAGATGCCTACTATCTGTATAGGACCCCATCTCGCGGTAGCTATGGCTTAGAAAGCTCATCTGGCAATTCATCATATAGCGGTTTTCAGTTGCATGAGAACCGGGTAATTGCTAATTGCTAAGTAATCAGAATTCTGATAGACTTTTTTGGCGCCTATCCCCACCCCTGAAGGGGTGGTGATAGGCACTGCGGATGAAAGGGGCATTCTTCTAACTTAATTGTGTTGGTTTTTAATATATTTTTTAACAATCTCTTCCAAGCCTTTACCAACTGTGACGTAAAAATACAGCAAATTCCATGTATGTTTAGTACACTGCATTCAGTAGATAAGCGGCTCAAATAACACTTTATTCGATCGAGTTTCGTAAAAAAATAGTTAAAGCCTATGAACCCGGTGATACATCAATTAGAACGCTGCTGAATTGTTGAGCGCGTAAATACAAGATTAACACATCCTGATAGCTCGTTTGACAGGAAAAACTTTTTGTTATTCTACATCACGCAACAAGTTGCTCAGACATTCCCTTCGACTATTAATTCACTATCTAAAGTTTGCTCATCTTCCGATGCCATATCAAAATCAAAGAAATTATTTGCATCGTATGCGATCGCCAGCGTTGCTTAGTGATACCCTAATTCAGCAACGCCTTTTTTTGTAATACCATCTGCTCAACGATCTTTGCTTTGCTGCAAATGCCGCCAAACTTCCTGATGACATACGTGCCAAAAATACAGGGCTAAATTCAGAAGAGCTAATAATTTAGTGCCATCTTCTAACATCGCGTGTACTCCTTGACTTTGCAAGTTTAACATATCCTCAAACCGAGAGATAGCGAACAAGAGAAAGGCTGCGACTAATGGCAGGTAAGGAGTGGTTTTCATGTATCGCCAAAACTTAACTCCGTAAAGGAAAACAGCACTACCATAACACAAATAAATTAATTTCTTAGATATTCCCAACCGAGAAATAATCAAAGTCATCCGAAACCTGTCATCCAGGAAAAAGACTCCGAGTAGTAAAGCACTAAAAAATAAGAAGATTGCCGCTCGACTGCGCGGATTTTTCTGGCGCAGCACCCCGAAAGTAAATGCACAAATTGCGACTGGGGTACACCAGAGGATTTCGGAAACTCCGGTTAGAATACCTTCGTAAGGGAACCAGAAATTAAAAGGATCGCTAAACAGGCGTTCAACTCCGTCTCCCTGATTGTTGAGTTTTGCGTATACGCTCAGCCAGCCCAAAATCAGAACAGTCAGAATGTTAAAAGCCGCTAAAAACCGTACACGAAAAAAGTGTTTTTTGAAAAATTCTAAAGAATTAGACAGCTTGGGAATTTGATCGAATAAATGCAGATGCTTCATAAAAAATCTCTCTAATTAATAGGGATCGTTACTTATTCACGGGTAGCCAAACCACAAATGTAGTGCCACGCTCCGTTGGATATAATAAATTAGTTTCTGCTGAGGGCAGCCATTCAGGATTGACTGGGGAAAATACTTCTATTTCTCCTTGCATTTGGCGGACTAAATCCCGGGCGATCGCCAAACCCAATCCTGTCCCAGGAATTTCGGTCTGCGCTTTTTCTCCCCGGTAGTGCCGCTCAAATAAATGCTCTAAATCCTGGGGGGGAATGCCGGAACCAGTGTCGCTGACTGCAACTGCTATGGCAGGCAGTTGGCTGTATCCGGCCCGATCGCCCTCCGCTGCTTTGTACCTTACTTTAATATAAATTTGGCGGCCGGCAGGGGTATATTTCAAAGCATTGTCAATTAAATTGCTCAAAACCTCGCGCAAAGCTCGATCGTTCGCCCAGACTGGTGGCAAATCCGCCGGAATGTCGGCTACCAATTTCAGATTCCTTTCAGATGCCATCGCTTCGGCGGAAATTAACAGCGGTTTTAAGACTTCTGCCACAAAACAGGATTCCTGCAAATTGGCAGCAGGTGACAGCGAGAGAGGAGAATGCCGGATTGATTCGACATTGGAGATTGCTTTTTCTGAAGTACCCGATCGCAGTTTTAGATGTGCTTCGCCGGTGTCAACGGTTCGATCGAACTGGCCGAGCAACTCTTGCAGCCGATCGCTCTCTCGGACAATACTAAAAGCCACATTGCGGTTTTTGTCTTCCGGTACCAGCCGCCGCGTTAACAGCTTGCCAAAAGTTCGCAACGCTGTCAGCGGACTTTTGAACTGGTGCAGCAAATTGTGCATCGTGTCGTAAACCTGAGCCTGGATTTGCCGACTCGTACCCAATTCCTGCTGCATCCACTGCGATCGCTGGTCTAAAATGCAGGCTAGGGCTAAGGTGCGAGCAATTTGTTGTATCTGAGCCTCCTCTCGCTCGTTCCAAGGCCTGTCTTGCCGACCGCTGACTAGAAGTCCCATTACAGCTCCCTCGTGTATCAGAGGCGTCACAATTTGCCTGCGCTGCTGCCACACATTCTCCGGGCCTTGACACTGATGGGAACTGCGCTCCTCACCCGGAAGTCGCTCGGGTGCGATCGCCTCTACCGTTGATTCTTCTGCCACAAGAGGCGGCGCCAGCAGTCGCGGTACCGGTTTGACTGTCGAGCTTTCGGAAGATTGCAACCTCAACCCCTGATTTTCTTCCGATTCGGCTGAGGTTTCTGGGTAAACTGCGATCTGCACCAACTTTGCTTCGCTGCCTTCTACCAACTCTTGTGTCAGGTATACCGCGCTGAATTTCGCTCCCAAACTAACGGCGATGGCCACCTGCGAGCGGCAAAGTTTGACAAATTCTGAACTGGCTGGCATTAACATGAGCGCCACATTAAGATATCTAACGGAATTCTAAGTAAATTACAAACGATCGGCTACCGATTACTGATGAGAGACTTTTAGATTTCAGGTTTCTTTCCTTTGATAGGAGCCACCTATGTTGAAGGCATGGGGCTTTCATGAACCAAAATTGCCCCGCATCCGGATCCGCGTAGTTTCCACCGATCCCCAAGCTTGGCTCTTGCCGGAAGTTGCGGCCCACCATACCACAACCGCTACACTTTTGTCGATCGGCAGGAATGTTAAGATTATGTCGATATATTAAAAACAGTTGAAATTTTGAGCTAGAACGGATATACTGGCCTCGGATTTGGTAGCTATCATTACAACCTGTCTGCTCATACTGTCTGCTCACAGAGGAGGTAAAGAAATTGGCCAGGAGACGCAAACGCAAGAGTCGCCGCCGACAAGAAGGACGCAGAATTTTAGAGTGTGTGCCTCAATATAGCATCGAGAGCGGCGAAGATAAACCCGTAACAGCGGCTCGCAAGTTCATCCATGCAGAAGGCATTGCTCCCCCAGCTTTGCTGTTAGTCAAGCGTAACGAGCATACCACTGACAGATACTTCTGGGCTGAAAAAGGTTTATTTGGAGCCCAATACGTAGAAGAGAACCATTTCTTGTTTCCCAGCTTAAAGGTGATGTTGGAAGCTACCACAGAAAAAATTCCTGTGGTGTCAGCCAGCCGCGCATAGCTCAAAATGTTTAGCTCAAAACATTGACAGCAATGTTTTTCTAAGTCTTTTAACAAAAGCGCGAGAGTTCTCATTGTCTGGAGAGTGCCAACTGAAATTTATGCGAAAAGTCCTTAGGAATTAGGGTATAAGGAGCCATCGCAAAAGGCTCGATCGCAGCCCAAGGGCGATCGCCACAATTGGCACTTTCACGATAATGGTTTTTTTTACTGTTTAGTCGATCGAACAAGTGGATCAAAAAAACAGCCAACGAGGGAGCCCCTCTTGAGTCATCGGTTTGTCAGCTCGAAGTCTAACTACGGCATCTAGCATATCAAAAAACGTTCCGCGTCAAACTTTTAATCGAGCGGTTTCAAATCTAAAGCTTTTTGCATTGCTGCTAGTTCATCGCGGTGAGCTCTGACAGTAACAAAGCTCTTGGTTTGGCTTCCCGACTCAGCAACTGATTCGAGTTTGAGGGAGACTTGCTCAGAGCGTCCAGCTTTTTTCCAATAAAATACCCCCGCCAGCGGGGACAGCAGTACCAAAGCTAGGAAAATTTGGCCTTGCTGGGGAACTAGCATTCCCAAAACCAGCCCCAAGCACAGAGCGCCGCCTGCACTCAGCAGAGTTAGAAAAATAGCTAGAAACCAACTCGGCCGCACAAAACCCTCAAACGTGACTTTATAGTTGGGGGCATCGACGGCTGCAACTCGGTAAGCTCTATCGGCAAAATACTGTTGTAAGTCGGCTAACAGTAACTCTTGGGCGCTCTCGGAAGCCAGCTTGACTTGTTCGATTCGATCTTTGACTGAAGCCTTGATGAAGAAAAACAAGCCAACAGCCAGCAGTAGCGTTAGCACAAATGTTGAAGGAAGAACAGCAGTATCCATCGGTAGAAGTTTGTGTAATTGAAATTCTCTACTATTACTTTACAGAACTTGACATACGAAAGCGCTCGAGGACTTACGCAGACACTTTGTTATCAAAATTCGCAGAAAGCTTTGTAGCAAGGCGTTTTGCTCTCCATCACCCAATTCCCATATCTCCCCATCGTCGGTAATTCTCAAGTGACAATGCGTAAGTCCTGACGTAGTGTAGCTGCTTTAATCGCTGTGCGGCAGGCGATCGAGCAAAGCGAAGGCAAGGAAGGCAAATCGCTTTGCAAGTAGCGCCAGCTTCTCTTGGGTTTAGGCATCCGATTCAAACTCGGTTAACCCGTCTGACCAGTTTCTAAGGCGCGGGAACGACGATCGGACGCGCCGTTTCCCTGACCGATGTACTCATGCCAGAGACGAGCTAGGTCTTGAGCTTGGTGCCGCCACTCAGGGAGGATTTGATACATCCGGCGGGGGCGGCCGCGTCCTTCTACTTTTTTCCAGTAACCCGTGATTACGCCTTCATCTTCGAGGAATTTCAGAGCGCTGTAAAGAACGGTATCAGAAAGTCGGTAGATGGGGAATTCCCTCTCTAGTTGGCCAATCAGTTCTGTACCGTAGGAATCTCCGCGCAATAACACGGAGAGAATGTAGCACACAGCTAATTCCTTGTTTAGATAAACAGGAGGGGGGTCTTGAAAAAATTGATAGATATGTTCAAACTTCATCTGTCTTGTCCGCTGGAAACTCTCGTGATACCGTCAGGTTAACGGGAGAGGAAAGCGGGGCGGGAGATGCCGCTTCCTAAGGATTAAGTGGACATCGGGGAAACAGAGGTGCAGTATTTCCCCAGTGAATGTTGATGGCCCCAAAGGCTTGTCCTGCACTTCGGTAATGTTTGCCTGCCCCTTTGTTGAGGAGCACTGCCGTAACTAGCGCAATTTTTTCCTCTTCCAATCTATCGCAGCGACTCTTGTCAAGTGTGCGATCGCCTGCCTGAGTTGGCAGTTACTTTGGGAGTTAGTGTTTTAACTGAATTTGCAGTTAATGTTTGCGCTTTAGCTTGCCTTTAAACCGAACTCAGGCCTAACATAGCCCGCAGTGTAAAAGTTAGAAAGACAAAAGTCGCTACAATCGAACTAATCAGGGCGATCGCAGTTGCCGGTCGATCGAGCAGGGGTTTGAGTCGCTCGAACAGGAAAAAGAAAATTCCCAGACATATCGTGATGAAAAAGCGCGGGTAGCGAGAGACGTTATTAATAAAATCTTGCATGAGCTTGGTGGGGTAAAGTGTCACAGCACCATCTTTGACTGGTAACACTTGTGAGCGAGTTAGACAATTTTGGCACAGCCGAAGCTAAATCTGCCGATCGGGCGATCGGGCATTTTTGCCGCCGAGGCTGACATATATAATTCTAACGAAAACTTTTCGCCGATGGCTCCGGCACTGTCTGTTTAATCCCACGCGACCTCCGGTAAGAACTTCAGAAGTATTTCTATTGAGTTCTAGTTGTGATAAATATTATAGGGCCGTTATTTCTAGATAAATGTCTGCTGCCGCACCTTCTTTCGTCTTGCCACGTCCCTTTCTGAAATGGGCAGGAGGCCAAACTAGGTTGAAGATATTAAAAACCCAGAGAATCAAACTATGCGAATTTTAGTCTTTGATTTGGGACAAAATCCAAGAAATCCAGCCTTGGACAGTAGACTTACGCCTTTTTATAGTTGTATCATTAATATCGGGACGATTTTCTGAGATTATTTTACAGATTGCATCTTCTGGCGGAATGTCTCCCTCTTTAAGGGTTAATTCAAATACTAAATAGAAAACTTTTTTTTCTAAAATTTTATCAATCAAATCTAGATATTTTAATTTAGGCCTTTTATGTAAAATAGACCTTCCTTCACTTGTCAAGCAAAAACTTACTTTTTTGGTCAGGGTATCTTGATAGTTTTCTATCAGTCCAATATACAGACCAGCATTAGTATAATAGTCAGTTTGCCTGCGATCGAATTCATAGTTTTCTGTAATATCGTCTTTGGTTAAATCTCTTTCTAATAACAAGGATAATAAATCTACTACTCTCTCAAATTTATCAGCTTGGGGAAATGGAAGATCGGGCTCTGCAATTACTTGAATATTATTGAATAGCCGATCGACATCTCTCCTTTGTATTTCTTCGGGAGCGATCGTATAATTCTTTTGTTCTCTCAGTTTCAGAGAGTTATAATCTTCATCATTACTAAATTCATAAATGAAAAAGCTAAAAATGTCGTTAGAGTATGTCATCAATACGGGAATCACTTTTTTAGTTAGTTTTTTTGACCACAATCTGTAGGGGTAGTAAAGTTGTCTAATCAAAAAATCCTCTATGGCGTAGTTCTTAGCTTCTATCAAAACAAAATAGTTGTCACTTTCAAATCCTGCATCTATCTCACACTGAGAATTTTTAACCTTAATTGAATAGAGTTTAGTGGCGATATGAGTTATAATATTAAAATCAAAAGACTCTGTAGACATTCTCCCAGAAACAGTATAAACTGTTTTTTCACCGACTAAATCATCTATAAGACCGATATTAAACGCACAGTGCAATGCAGAACTCTCCGAATATAAGTTTGTGTAATCTATACTCTCTATCTCGGGTGGAAATTCAACAGGTATTACTTCTATCTTACTATCATATCCAACTTTCAAGTGTGTAACAAATTCCCCAATAACGTATTTAGAACGAGAAATTGGCAAGATGGATAGATGATTGTCTCGAAAGATATCTGGCAAATTAACCGAGTGATCGAACTTTGCCATCAGCCTGCTTTCTCTTTGCTTATTGATTTGAGCGGCTTCTATTTCAAAACAACCATTGCGAGCGACTTGTTCTAATATTTTATGCGTTTCAAATAGTGTTTCCCAAGCTTTATCGTTTGCTGTTTTCTTGCTTTTACTCATATTTATTGAGCCGGAATTTGATAATTTAAAACTAATACTTCATCCACCCTACCTCTTTTCAAGGCATTTGAGTTTATACTTCTTGTTGCCCTAACTTTTATGATTGTATCCTGATAATCCTTGTACAAATCCATAATAAAATCTGTACAAGAATTACTCAGCATCACCTTGCAACCTCTTTCAGTTAGATAGTCAAAAAGTTTTTTTAGTCGTTCTTGTTCGTCTCTATTAAAGCCATTCACATCATAACCAGTAAAAGAAGCTGTTTCCGAAACAGGATCGTAAGGAGGATCGAAATAAACAAAATCTCCTTTTTTGGCATCTAGAACAGCTTTGGCAAAATCCTGATTTAAGAGTGTAATATCATTGCTATTTAAGTATTTGTTCACAGCTCTTAAAACAGCGTCATCTAAAAAATTTGGATTTTTATATCTGCCAAACGGAACATTAAACTGCCCTTGGGAATTAACTCTAAATAAACCATTATAGCAGGTTTTATTTAGATAAATGATTCGTGCTGCTTTTTCCACTTCAGACAAAATTTCATATTTTTTCGTTGAACGATCTAAGTCTCTCATCTCATAATAAGACGTTTCGCTATTGCTATATTTATCCTTGCTTAATTCCTCCATCAGCTCATCTAAGGAGTGTTTGATCACTTGATAGCAGTTAATCAGTTCTTTATTGCTATCATTGATAACAGCTTTTGGGGGTTGTAACTCAAACAAGAGTGCGCCTCCACCTATGAAAGGTTCATAGTATGTATGTTTGCTTGTCATCTTGGGAACATACTTAACAATTTCGGGCAATAACTGCCTTTTACCTCCTGCCCACTTTAAGAATGGTCTTACTAACGGATTAATTTTCCCTCTTACTAACGTATCGCTTTTCACTCAGATGCCTCTAACGCTGAACAATTCATTCTAAGTTGAATTTTAGTTCAAGTCAAGAGGAAATGGTGATATTGATTCAAGGTGTAAGTCGCAGTTAAATATATCGACAAAAGCACCTTGACATAAATCTATTCATCTGATAAGTCTTGGAAAACTATCGGATTTAAGCCGATCGCACTTGAATCACCCCTCGGTCGAAAACCCGTTTGTCAGTACCGATAGAACTGACAAACATCCGGTCTTCATAGACATCAAACGTCGCAAAACTCAGGCGGCTAGCAGAATACTCCGTCCACTCAGAACGCCCCACCGGACGAGTGCCCGCGCCGGCACCGCAAATTAAATAAGTCGTACCGTTAATCGAGCGAGTGCGTTCGTAACTGTGCTCGTGTCCGTTGATATAAAGCTGCACGCCGTACTTTTGAAACAAAGGCGCCAAACTCTTAATAAAAGATTGATTCGATCCGTAGACGCCAGAGGAATAAATCGGGTGGTGACCGAACACAACTTTCCAAGGTGCCGTGCTCTGACTCAACTCTTTTTCCAGCCAAGCAAGCTGATTTTCCCAGTCAGCATTGTGATTGGTATCTAAAGCAAAAAACTGTACCGGATCGCGCCGAAAAGTATAGTAGCGACCTTGCATATTAAAACCCGCATATTTAACTTGCTGGTCGCCGTTACCAGTGCGGATGTCGTGATTTCCCAGACAAGCATAAAATTTTACGTTTTGCTGCAATAACGGCTGATAAGGCTTCTCGAAAACAGCATTAATTTTTTCAAATTCGCCGTTATTGTAGATATTGTCGCCGGCGAGAACAGCAACATTAAAAGGGTTTTCCCGGTGATATTGCGCCATCGCCTCAGCCACAGCATACTGACCTTCAGCGCCGGTACCGGTGTCGGCCACCGAAATAAAGCGTAAAATAGGCGGTGAGGCCGGCAATGGGACGATCGCCCTTTCTTCCTCAACGTTAGAAGGCACAGCAGCCTTGGCGTCTGTACCCCAGGCAGTCCGAAGCTGAAACATTTTCCAGATTCCGGCAACACCTAAGCTGCTGAGACTGCCTAAAATTAGAAAGTGACGGCGTTTGATGCTCATTTTGATTCAGTTACAACTAATGAAATGATAAATTAAGGTTGAGATGGCTCAACTAAAAATTTATCGCTTTTAGATATATTTGCAACGCCCCAAGGCAGAGAAAATGTCAGAAGAACAACTAAACCAGTCAACTCCAGAACCGTCTCAATCTCCGACACCGCAGGTTGATTCGGCTGCAAAGTCTGCCCCCACTGGCAGCAAAACTCAAAATGCCAGCAGCGCGGTTCCCAAAAATCAGAGAATCAATGCTTTGATGGCCTCGATTGGGAATTTGGGAAAAAAAGGCAAAAAATTACCAGCCGAACCCCCGTTGCAGCCCCAAAAGCCGCTCGCGCCTACCGCTTCTGACTCAGCAACAGTAACTCCTCCCGCTGTTGCTGCGGAAGTTAACAGCGTGCCACCAAAAGTTGCTGTAAAATTTGATAAAAAGCCTGTATCCCAACGCAGGGAAGGGAGCTTTTTAGAGAACGTCGGTGTACTTTGGCAAAGTATTGTGCGGTTAGTGCGATCGCTACTGCCACCATCTACGAACCAGAAGCTGTCCGATCCAATTTTAAACGCCGCCATAGCAGCAATTCTGATCGTTGTAGTCGGTTTAACTTTCAATAGTTTTTCGGCAAAACCGCCGGAGAAACTAGCAAAAGTGCCTCTCCCAGCAGCGCAGCAATCGGCGCCAACCTTTGACGATTTTGTGGGGCCGGGAACGCCGAAATCCCCAGAGGCGATCGCACCGTCTAAGCCAATCTCTGCTAAATTCAAAAGCAAATTGCCCGATTTAGTGGCTCCGGAAAAACCGCAACCAGTAGAAATTATCCCACCGCCACCGCTGACGCCCGAACAGTCTCTGATTGCTGGGATTCAAAATCAAGTTACTGACATTAAGAATCGACTGGGCGGCAGTTTAGTTGAGTCTGTTCAAGCTAATTTTTCCAGCAGCATTTTGACAGTAAAAGTCGCTGAAGATTGGTACAAACTCAGCGAAGTTGAGCAAAATCAACTAGCAACGAAGATGTGGAAGGAGGCTAACTCACTCGATTTCAGCAAGTTAGAAATTGCGAATATGCAAGGCAAGTTAATAGCTAGAAGTCCGGTTGTTGGTTCGGAAATGATTATTTTAGATAGAGGGATTAATTAGAATTTAAAGAGTCTGTATCTGTACACCATCTTACCAGCCTTACAGTCCAGGAGGCAGAACCTAATTATGTAGCGTGTTCCCTGCGTACCTTACGGCTGTTGATTTGTTTGAGAAATATCGAACTTTTCCCAGCTCCGACAGAAGGCTAGCATTAAATCATATGATGTCAGCGGTCACGACCACAATTAAATAGGTTTGTAGTGAGGACTTCAGTCCTCATAAAACTACTAGGAATGAAGTTCTCACTAGAAACCTTAGAACGCTTATTTACCCTAGATTAAATTAATTAACTTTGAGGAAAATTGAAAAATGACAATTTTAACTCAAGTCGAACAAGTAGAAATTGAATATCCCAGCAGCGACGGAAACCCGAGGGCTGAAAGCGGCATCACGCGCGATTACATGACTTACAGCGTAGAAGCTGTCAAGCTTTACTTTCAAGAACGTTCTAATTTTTACCGGTGAGCTAATTGTTTCATATATTATGAAGAAGGGAACAACCAGGCAGTTGTGGCCCCGGATGTTTATGTGGTGTTTGGATTTTCCAACCACAAAAGGGATAATTATAAAGTTTGGGAAGAAGGCGGAGTTCCTCCAGATTTTGTGTTAGAAATTACTTCGGCAACAACTCAGACGAAAGACCAAGAAAGTAAACCGGAAATTTAGGGGTCTTTGGGAGTTAGGGAATATTTTCAGTACAATCCGTGGGCCGATTATTTGAATCCGATTTTACAGGAAGTAGGTTTGATAAACAATCAGTACGAGCCGATTGCAGCCAACAATATCGCTTTCGATACGCTGTGGTTGTTCAGTGAAGTGCTGGGACGGGAATTGCATATAATTTCAGGAGAATTGAGGTTTAGAGTTCCTGAAACGGGTGAGTTTTTGAAGACTCACAAGGAAGAAAACCTGGGACGACTGGCGGCGGAGTCAACATTGCGCCAGCTCGTAACTCAACTTTTAAATTCTGGAATGAGTCTGGAACAGGTAGCGCAAATGATGAATTTATCGACCGTGGAAGTGAGACGAGTGGTAGGGGAAAATTTTTGAGCGATCGCACTTTTCCCAGATATCAAGGATAGTGCGATCGAAGTATTGGACAAAGTGAGAACAGTCAACAGTCAACAGTCAACTATTAACTAATGACTATAGAGGCTTATTAGTAGGTTTAAAACCCTGCTTTTGAAAATAGGTTCTAAATACCTCTTGAGCAATTGGTGCCGCCGCTACAGCACCATATCCTCCGCCTTCAACTATAACTGCGATCGCAACTTCCGGTTTGTCAGCAGGAGCAAAACCTACATACATAGAGTTGTCAGGATGACCGGGCATTTCCACAGTCCCAGTTTTGCCAGCACTTAAAGGAATAGTACCGTCATTCAAGCCGCGGCCTGTACCTTTTTTCACCACCTCAATCAATCCTTGTTTAATGACATTTAAAGTGGCAGGCTTAATACCTGTTGAAATTTTTTGAGTAACAGGCGTATTGGTTTGAGAAGCCAACAAATGTGGCTGCACTCGCCAACCACCGTTGGCAATAGTTGACACCATCACTGCCAATTCTAGGGGAGTACAAAGTACCAAACCTTGACCGATCGCCATTGTTACCGTATCGCCCACATACCAATCTTCCCCATACATTTTCTGTTTCTCTGCTGGTATCGGAACTTGACCGTGATTGGCGCCGTCTATCCCCAAAAGCTCTAAATTAATAGTACCGCCAATGCCCATTTTCTTAGCCCATTTCGCCATTTCTTCCGGCCCAGCTTCCATGCCTACTTGATAGAAAAACGTATTGCTGCTGTAGGCTAAAGCATCGCGAAAACCGATAACGCCGTAACCGGCGCCGTGTTCGTTAAAGGAAATCCCGCCGATGTTAATTGAAGAAGAACTTACCAAAGTCGAGTCAGGAGAAAACTTGCCCGACTCCATCCCGGCTACAGAAGTTACAATCTTAAAAGTGCTGCCGACTGGATAGCCTTGGACGGCCCGATTTAAAAATGGTTTGTCTGGCCCTTGCAGCCGATCCCATTCTTTTTGAGTCACCTTGCGGGTGAAAATATTGGGATCAAATGTCGGCCAACTAGCCATTGTTAAAAGAGCGCCGGTTTTCACGTCGATCGCCACAACTGCACCCAGGCGATCGCCCAAAGCTTTTTCCGCCGTTTTCTGCATATCTAAATCTAAAGTTAGCTGCACCGGTTTGCCGGGAATAGGCTCTTTTACACCTAAATCTTGGATTTCCTCGCCCTTAGCATTCACCTCGATTAAACGGTTTCCCCAAACGCCCTCTAAAGTTGAATTGGCTAATTTTTCAACTCCCATTTGACCGACGAGCATCCCCATCGGATATGCAGGATTAGCTTTTAATTGCTCTAAACTAGCTTCGCCGACGTATCCCAAAAGGTGAGCTGCTAATTGCTGGTGGGGATTGTCTCGGCTCGATTCTACGCGAATTTCAACTCCCCGCAAAGCATTAGTTTGTTCTCCCAAAGCGACGAAAGTACCGACATCGATATCTTTACTAATTCGCACTGGTAGGGCTGATTTGTAGCCAACGGCATCGATTTTTTTGATAATTTCGGCTGCGGGAAGTTTGACGATCGGGCCGAGTGTAGCGGCGATCTCTTGCCACTCCTGGGCCGATCGCTCTTTTGGCCACACATAGACCGATCGAGATACGCGGTTAGCCGCAAAAATTTGGCCGCTGCGGTCTAAAATTTGACCGCGAGTCGCTGGGACTGAAACAGGGCGAATGCGGTTATTTTCCGCCCGCTGTCGGTTGTAGGCTCCCTGTACCAGTTGCAGTTCGGCTAGACGAAATATTGGTAGCGTCACCAAGGTAGTGACGAACAGCATAAAAATCATAACTTGGAGCGAGCGGCTGCGTTGCCGTGCAGGATTGTCCAAGCCATTTTTGTCGAATCGGATTTTAGAGTTAAAAGAAAAATCGCCAGCCATATTAATTAATCTGCTCTTTTTATTCAACTAACAGGTTGAGACGGTTCCCATCCGGATGATTTGGCAGATGATACAGGGATTATAACTTCTAACTCTTTAGTAACAGACTTGACACTCCCCGACCTAAAGGTGCGGGGATTCTTAATTCAGCGACTAACCTTTAAGTGTTGCGTCCTTTCGGCAATACTCCGACTTTTCAACCGTAGAATCCTACCAATTAACGAGCCTGATTCGCAGCCACCCCAGCGGGTCTGTCTCCAAAAGCGTACTAGAATACTTATCTAGAGTTTGGGTATGCCCTACCCTACTTAACAATCCTAAAAATAGTTTGTTTTGACTGGTTTAAGACTTACTGAATTCAGCCTCTAGCTGTTTAAAGAGTTTTCGCTGCTCTGCGTCCCCCGGTTTATGCCTAAAAGTGTGTCTCATGTCCTGTTTCACGATGGCAAAGGAATTTGACCTTGACTTTTATACTATACCCCAGATATCGGAACTTATCGGACTTTTTGAAAAAAGTTTTAAGAAATTAAAGCTGTCCTAGAAGGACAGGGTTTTAAACCCAAATTTTTGATAAATTCTGTCGATTGGCAGACGAATCAGCCGGATTGTTTGATTAATGTAGACCTTACATATCAGGTTTTTCTGACAATTCAACTGTTAAGGAGGTAGGGGCGCTGTGGAACCGATCGATTTTTTGATTGCTTGGCTGGTGACGGGCAGCAGCTTGCTGCTAATTTCTCAACTGCCGATCGGCGTAGAAATTGACAGCACACCCAAAGCAGTAATTTCCGCTGCGGTTTTGGGAATTTTGAATGTTTTAATTTTGCCAATTCTGAAAGCTGTTTTTTTCGTGCCGAACCTACTAACGCTGGGATTGCTTTCCGGCCTGTTTGCTTTTGTAATGAACGTGATTGTTTTTGCCTCGGCTGCGAAGTTAGTTGAAGGATTTAGCTTGCGGATGGGTCTTTGGAGCGCGGTACTGGGGGCGATCGCCTTGGCTGTAGTTAGCAGTTTTATCAATGGCGCACTGATTTAGCAACTTCCCCTGATAAAGGGCGATTGAAATCCCTCGATATTTCACACCCTTGCCTTGCGAGTTTAGTTTGTCTAGAACCGATTTCAATCGCCGAATATTTCTTCTCCCTTCTCCCTTCTTCCTTGTCCCCTCTTCCCTCTTCCTTCTTCCCTCTTCGTTCTTCCCTCTTCCTTCTTAGTTCCCAATTGCCGACTTATAGGCTCTCACCTTAAGATCGATCCCAGTAATATCTGTCCCCACAACAACAGCCACCGCTCCTAAATCCAAGGCTTTTTTAGCCATTTCCGGCCCCGATATTCCGCCTTCGCAGATAACGGGAACCTTAAGCTTTTCTACCATTTCCGCAAGCAAATCAAATCCCGGCGGCGAAAAATTTTCCGTCTGGGAAGTATAGCCAAAAAGAGTAGTTGCTACAGTATCTGCACCCGCTTCGGTTGCCGCGATCGCAGCTTCTATTGTATCTACATCTGCCATCACTAATTTGCCCAATTCACTGTGAATTCTGCCGATTAATGTCTTTAAGTCTTCGCCACCAGCAGGACGGTTTCTCAGAGTAGCATCCACGGCAATAATATCAGCTCCAGAAGCGGCGATCGCCCGCGCGTCTTCAAACCGAGGAGTAATGTAAATCTCGCATCCCGGCAATTGCTGCTTCCAAATCCCAATTATGGGAGCGGATATCTGTTTTCGCACCGCTGCAATGTGAGCCGGAGTGTCAATCCGCACGCCCGAGGCACCTCGATTGATGGCGGTTCGAGCCATTGCCGCAATTACGATCGGATCGTGCAGCGGCGAATCAGCAGGTGCTTGACAAGAAACAATTAATCCTGTAGGAATTTGATAATTAATCATGGGGAATAGGGAATGGGGAATGGGGTATCGGGCATCGGGTATCGGGCATCGGGCTTTTTTTGTAATTTATTCCCTGTGCCCTATTGAACTCAAATAAGCGTTAAGTTTTGGTAGTAGTTTATCGACAATTGGTTTAAATTTGCTTACTTCTTCGCTGGTGATAAGTTGTCTAGCATAGGCTAATCTTAACCAGTTTACTGTTTCGTACAAAGAGCCTCTAGCAATTTTTACAAAACGCCGATTATCTTGGTCATTATAACGACCTCTTCCTTCAGCAATATTAGCACAGACACTATCTGCCGACCGAACTATCTGTTTGCCCATCGTATCTTTTGTGAAGTAATCCCATTTTTTAACAATCTCCCAAATCTGATTCGCCAAACTTTCCGCCAACTTATAAACCTCTAATTCCTCAAAATCAGGTCTTCCCATAATTACGTCAAAAACTCAATTATATTAAATGCCCAATGCCCAATGCCCCATGCCCCATCCCCCATGCCCAATGCCCCATGCCCCATCCCCAATGCCCCATGCCCCATGCCCCATGCCCCATGCCCCATCCCCCATCCCCCATGCCCCATGCCCCATCCCCCATGCCTAATGCCCCATGCCCCATGCCCCATGCCCCATGCCCCATGCCCCATGCCCCATGCCCCATGCCCCATGCCCAATTACCCATTACCAATCCCGGTCATTAAAGAAATAATTTTGTCCAGCAATTGCTCAGGGTGAATCGGTTTAGCCAAACACTCGTTAGCTCCCGCCGTCACGAAAGATATCTGATCTGGCGGAATTTCATTAACGCTTAAAGCTAGAATCTTGATATTTTCAGTAGCGCGTTTTTGGCGCAGTTGGTGAATTATTTCGCAGCCATTCATACCGGGCAAACGCATATCGACAATCACAGCATTGGGCTGCAAAAGTTCAATTTGTTCCACCGCCGCCGAACCTTCAATCATCCACACCACTTGCAGTCCTGCTGCGGTCAGGATATCGCAAATCAGCATGGCAGTTTCTTCATCTTCTTCCACGAGTACGAGGCTGCCCCGCGAGGAATAATGCAGCGGTAAAGATGAATTAGATTTTTCATAGGTGAATTTTGTGGATTCATCTTTGGTTATAGTTTGGATGGGTATAAAAACGGTAAAAGTAGAGCCGACATCAACTTTAGAGTTGACTTCGATCGCGCCGCCGTGAAGCTCTACTAACTGTTTAGTTAAGGCCAATCCCAGACCGGTGCCGCCGTATTCCCGGCGGTAGGGGGAATCCAACTGCTGGAATTTTTGAAACAAAAGCGATCGCTGATTTTCGGGAATTCCAATGCCAGTATCTTTGATTTGAAAAACAGCGGTACTCCCAGCAGGTGCAGTACCGAGCTGCCGCACTGCCGGCGTTCGATTTTTATCTTCTGTCACCCAAACTCGCAGGATGACTCGCCCGCCTTTGGGAGTAAACTTAATCGCATTTCCTAAAAGATTGAAGAGAATTTGTCTCAAGCGGCGCGGGTCAGCAATGAAGCGATCGCACTCTTGTTTTATGCGCTGTTCTTGCACCAGTTGCACCCCTTTAACTGCAGCTTTTTCTTTGAAGGCGTGCAGGCTTTGAGATGCTAATTTAGAAAGTGAAAATTCACTAATTTTTAATACAGCTTTTCCCGCTTCTACTTGCGATAAATCTAAAATATCGTTAATTAATTCTAATAAGTGGTCGCCGCTGTCTCGGATAGTTTGCAGGTACTGCCGCTGCTTTTGCACCGGCACTTCTTTACTGCCAACTTTGCCGTAAGACCACCGCAGCAGCGTGTCGGAAATGCCGATGACGCAGGTGAGGGGAGTCCGCAATTCGTGGCTCATAGCTGCCAAAAATTCGCTCTTGGCGAGGCTGGCAGACTGGGCGGCCACCAGTGCATCGCGCAGTTCTTGCGTGCGCTCTATTACGCGCTGTTCTGAGGTGCGCTTTTGCTGCTGGACTTGTGCATAAAGTTCGGCTTGGTAAATGGCGATCGCCAAATGTTCTGCTATTTGCCGCAAAAATGTTTTTTTGCTTTCTTCCCACTCCCGAAGAGTACACTGGTGGGCAATTAGCAGCCCCCACAAGTCGTCTTGAACTACGATCGGCACTAGCAACTTCGCGCGCACCTTCGCCCGCCGCATCAACTCTAAAAAACAAGGCTGCGAAGAGTAAGTTGTTTCCACATCCGCAACGCACAAAGCCAAACCTTTGCGATATTTCTCTCTGTCAATGACTCCATTGGTAAAACACTGTGCGTCTTCACTAAAATTCAGTACAGACGAGATAGCATCGTTGGCTAAAGCTTCGTAGGTAACGCGACCTAAATACAAGTAAGACCCGGAATTTTCTTGGATTTCGCCCGATCCAGAAACCGCCGCAGGTATTTCTTTAGCTAACTCGCCATTGTGCGGCGCTGGCACTTTTTCAAATTGATAAATTAACAGGCGATCGACCTCCAAAAACTCTCGCACTCGCTCCACTGCTTTTGACAAAATTACAGGCAATTCCAAACTCTGGCGGATTTGAGTTGTCACCTGATTCAAAAGTCGCTCTTGTTCGAGCTGCTGCTGCAAAGCATCTTCTACTGGCTGACAAAATGAAATGCAGGAACTGGCAATTTGTAAGTGATTGACGGCTTCGGGAATCTGGAGCTGTAGCGTTTCTGGAGCTATCACTTTGGGCGCGGAATTTGGCTCTATTTCTGTTTGGTAGTGTCGGGGTGGGGAACTGTTTGATTTGGCATCTGAAGCGAGAATATCCAGCAAATTTAGGGTAAATTCGCTTTGAACAACTGCCGAGTTGGGCTGTATATTTTTAATTCCTTGTTTGAGGGCGCGAATGTCAATTTGCCCTGATAGTTTCGGCGTTATTTCTGCGAGTTTGTCTGCGAGGGGAGAGAGGAAATTGGCGATCGCCCCGGGGTCGAAAGTCAACTGCACATTCAATTGCGAATGGAGATTTTTTTGGCTGTGCTTGTGTCCGTTTGTTGCGAACTCATCTAATAGATTGCCCCGCAGCAGCGCGCTAAAATGCTCTGATACCACTGCTGCAAACCTTTCCGACGAATTTTGCAGATTTTGAGAATCAGCGATCGCATCGTCGGTCAGCCAAATCGCCCCTGGGATTTCAGCCATTTGCTGTAACAACTGGTAAGCAGCCTCAAAGGTTGCTAGTGGCAAAGTCCGATTTAAGGTTTTTGGTTTCAATCTAGATATTTTCCCGGTTGTTTTAAAGAACAAAATATGAATGCCCCTGTTGTGAGGACGGAACCTAGGACACAGCAGGCGCGGCCAATCCAACAAACTTGAGATGACAGTAGTCAGAAAGTAGGTAATAGAAGGCCCCGGAGCCAGAGAGCTAATTTCTCCATATATAGCGGTTCTCAATAAAATGAGGTACACACCGCTCGCAACTGATGCCCTATGCGCTATGCCCTATGCTCTATACCCTATGCCCGCCAGAGCACCTCATGTTACTGAGAAAGGCTATAGTTGTCATCTTTCTTCTGGGCGAGTGACCCCCGCTGCAGCGCTTTACGAGCGCGAAAGCGGTAGGAGGAAACGGGGGGAAGGGATACGGCTATATAATCGATCGCTTCTGGTTGTGTTTGTGAACCGGGTTGTTGATGGAAACTAAGCAATTCCACTCCCATTGCTGGGGTGAAGTTAGCACGCGCCTTTGTTTTCTGAGCTGATTCGCCTAATGGCACGTCCTTAACCCAAATAAAAATGTTTAACCCTTAACGACAGAACAGGGAACTAGCTACGCATCCCCTTGGTGTCATTACTCAAAAAACCTAGACATCAAAGGTCTCAGGCTGGTCAACTGAAAATGAAGTTTTAGGCCCCAAGCCCAGTCACTTCCGTGCTGGGTCTTTGACTACTTTCAACAATCTTATTCCAGTATTATATTAATATATAATTTGTTAACTTGTACTTAACGCTATCCGGGTAAATGAGCAATCTAACTCAACTCACCCCCGATTTCACGATCGGACATCTGCCGTGTCACGACTTCCAAGTGAGCGCTGCAACTCCAGGACAGGTAGTGGCTGAAAGATTTGAGCAAGAACCCGACCTGCCGGGAGTCATTATTACTCATGAATCACAAGTATTGGGCATGATTTCTCGCGTCAAATTTCGAGAGCAAATGAGTTTTCCCGATCGCGTAAAACTTTACGGCTCCCACCCGATTCGAGCCTTGTTAGATTTTATTAGAATTCCGCCTTTGGTGCTTGCGGAAAACTGGAAAGTTGACGATGCCGTGCAAGCCTCTTTCAATAGGCACAAAGACTTGATTTATGAACCGATTATTGTGGTAATGGAAAACCAAAGCTACCGCATTTTGGACGTTCAAACTCTGGTAATTGCCCAGTCGAGACTTTTATCGCAAGCTAACAAAGTTATTCAAAAATACCGAGTAGAAAGACACAAGTATTTGGCGCGACTTCAACAAGAACAGGCTAAGGTTCACGAATGTAATGAGCTTTTAAAAATCCAACAGCGTCAAACAGAAAAATTGCATACCAATCCCAGTTCCCAGCAAGTGGCACTGGTTAAACAAGCTGAAGAAATTGCTCAAATGAATCAGCGATTTGTGAGGATTGCGAAACTGATTTCTTCGGAAGGTCGCCAAGCATTTCAAGCTACTTTTCAAGGTGCTAATTCTATTTGCAACAATACAGATAAAATTTTGGGCGTGGGCAAAGCAATAGCTAACGATTTAGAAACGGTTAACCGTACTTCCCGAACCATCCGGGAGGCGATCGAACAAGTCAGGCATTTAGCAGTACAGGTGGCTGTAGTTACCAATCAAATGGGAAGTCAGCCCAGCGGTCTGAGCAAAGTGAGTCTAGAAATTGGCAGACTGGCAAGTAAAACTTTTGAATTGGGGACTCAAATGGAGCAAATTGCCAGTCGGTTTAAACTTCGAGTTCACGAACTCACGGAGGCAGCAAGAGCGGGTGCTAATGTGGCTAAATCCGTGACGATCAAGATCGATCGCGCAGAAATGGCCCTGCTAGAGTTGGAAGAATTAATAGCGGAAAAAAATTTCAATTCATTGACCGCTATCCAAGAACCTTTGGGAGTCATAAAAAGTGTTACCGCTAATTCTTTAGTTCGAGAGATAGAACACGCAGAAGTAGCGGTTTCAGAGTTGAAAAACTTAGTTAAACATCAAGATTCCTCGCAATATTTGATTCAAAAGATTCAGCAAGCGCTGAAGTCCAAAAAACCATAAAATCCCAGCCCGAATCTAATGAGGTATTTTGAGAAAAAAATTTTAAATAATAATTTACAATTATTCTATTTCACTAAAACTATTTGTTATACTGAAGGTGGGTATTTTTAAATTCCGTTGTGAAAGCGCTATTTAATTAAGCCCAAAAACAGATAAAAAGTTCCCAAAAAAGTTGGAAGGACAGGTGACGGGGATGAAAATCCTGCTGGTAGAAGATGACACAGTTACAGTCAGTTTGCTGACTCAAGCGCTGAACTCTCACAATTACAATGTGAATGCGGCCGCCGACGGTGAAACAGCGTTGCATTTGGTGCAGGCATACGATTACGACCTGATTGTTTTGGATGTGCAGATTCCTAAACTCGACGGCATTAGTTTGTGTCGAAAATTGCGATCGTCCGGCTGCCAAATGCCGATTTTACTGCTGACAGCGCTAGATAGCAGCAACGATCGAGTCCAAGGTTTAGAGGCGGGTGCAGACGATTATGTGGTCAAACCCTTTAATCTCGAAGAATTAATCGCTCGAATTCGGGCTTTGCTGCGCCGGGGTAAGGCAGCTTTGTCGAGTACAAATTTGACCTGGGAAAAACTGCAAGTCAACCCGGACACTACGGAAGTAACTTATGCGGAAAAAGTGCTGCACTTGACTCCCAAAGAGTACAATTTGCTAGAACTTTTCCTGAGAAATCCCCGGCGCATTTTCAGTCGCAGCGCCATCCTCGATCGCATTTGGTCGGCCGGCGAATTTCCTCAAGAAGAAGCCGTTACCGCTCACATCAAGGGGCTGCGGCAGAAGCTGAAAGCAGCCGGGATGACAGTAGATTTAGTGGAAACCGTGTACGGATTGGGCTATCGGCTCAAAAGTCTGCCGGATGAGATTGAGAGCCAACAAGTTGGGCAGGAAACGGCAGAAACTGCTAAAACTCAAGAGACTTTATCAACTGAGTCCAGCGGGTCCAGCCAGGAATTAAACAAAGACGAGCGCCGTCTCAAAGTCTTGAATGCGATTGCCCAAATGCGGGGAAATTTAAAAGCTAATTTTATAGAAAAGGTGGCGATATTCGATCGCGCGATCGCTCAACTGAAAAACGGAAGCTTGGAGGGCGAAGTGCGCGAGGAAGCCCAGGCCCAAGCTCACAAATTAGTCGGTTCTTTGGGAACGTTAGGCCTGCCGAAAGGTTCGGAATTTGCGCGCCAGATAGAACATTTATTCAAGGCTGAAAACATCTTGAAACCGGGGACGGCTCAGGAGATTGAGGGATTTCTGCATAAGCTCAAACATATATTCGATCGCCCGTCGCCCGAACCAGAAGGCGATTTGGTTCCTGCGGTTTCCCAAAAGCGCCGAATGCTGATTGTTGATGATGATACTTTTGGGAGCGAGCAACTGAAAACAGTAGCATCGGGTTCCGGCTTCCAGATAGAAGTCGCCAACTCTCCGCAAGCGGCAAGAAATGCGATTTCTCAACAGCCTCCCGACGCGATTTTGCTGGATTTGACATTTTCCAGATCTCAGGAAAACGGACTTTCTCTCCTAGCCGAACTCCGCAGTGAAAAGCCCGAAATTCCGGTGATGGTTTTTAGCGGGCACAATCAATTGAGCGATCGAATAGAAGTTGCTCGTTTGGGAGCTTCGGGCTTTTTACACAAATCTATGCCCCCAGCAGATATACTCAAAGCAGTCGCCCAACTAATCGACCAGACTGGCCCTGCTGAAGCTAAAGTTATGGTGGTAGACGATGACGTGCATCTATTGGCTGCACTGCAAGTGATTCTACAACCTTGGGGATTTCAAGTAACAACCTTGGACGATCCCGAAAAGTTCTGGGAGGTACTCGAAACGACTTGTCCGGATTTGCTAATTTTAGATGTGGAGATGCCCGGTTACAGCGGTATCGAGCTGTGTTTGGCAGTTCGCAACGATTTGCGCTGGAGCAAGCTCCCCGTGCTATTTTTGACAGCTCATTCCGAATCGGAAATAGTGCGCCAAATGTTTGTCGCAGGTGCTGACGACTACGTGAACAAGCCGATCGTGAAACCGGAATTAATTGCTCGCCTCCTGAATCGTTTGGAGCGGACTCAACTCAGAAACAGACTGGCTCAAGCACAGCGCTAATCCCATTTGAGATTTAAAAAATTAAAGAATTAAAGAATTGAAGAACTGGAAATCACTTATGAGAGATGGGTTTCGATCGCGTACCTACAGTTGTATTCTTTTTTTTAAGGGATAACTAGGAACAAATATGCAGTGTGTGTCCGAAACAACTCAGGAAGCCTTAGCCCGACTTGGGATTGTTAGATTGTGTGATGCCGACGCGGTGCTTTTGATTGATGCTGGCGCGCCGATCGAGAACACAGGCTAATTTAGAGAAGTATTAATCAGATGAAAGCAATGGTATTGCCCTCAGACACAGACAATCTCAATGACAGCGACGGCGAACAAATTTACGCCCCGGCTGCGATTCAACCTCATGGCATCCTTTTAGTGCTGGAATCTCCTGAGTTGAAAATTGTGCAAGTTAGTAACAATATTTTTGAGGATATCGGCATTTATCCCGAAGAACTTTTGGGCCAATTTTTACAGGAATTTGTCGAAAGTGAGGAAATTGAGGCTATAGAAAAAGCTTTATTGGAAAAATCCCATCAATCTAACGGTATCAGATTATCATTCAAAAGTCAAAACCGCCAGTCTTTTTTTCAGGGAACCCTGCATCAATCTAGTTCAGCAGTAATTCTTGAACTCGAGTCGGCTGTTTCCCCAAAACCTAGCGATTCTTTCAATTTTTATCATTTAGTCCAAGAGCCGATAGACAAAATCCACAAAACACCAAACCTGCAAGTGCTGTGTCAGAAAGCAGTTGAAGAAGTGCGGAGGATGATCGGTTTCGATCGAGCGATCGTCTATGAATTTGATGCCACAGGTGCGGGGGAAGTTGTCGCCGAAGACAAAGTAGAAAGTTTGGCTCCTTTCTTGGGACTGCACTATCCGGCTAGCGATATTCCCCCCCAGGCAAGAAACCTGTTCACCATGAATTTAATTCGGTTTATTCCCGATATTAACTGTCAGCCTGTAGAACTAATTCCTCAGTGCAATCCGCTGACCGGTCGCCCCCTGGATCTGGGCTTCTCTTTGTTGAGAGCAGTTTCCCCTTGCCATGTTCAATACCTCAAAAACATGGACATTGGTGCTAGCATGACCTTGACATTAATCAAAGATCAAAAACTTTGGGGATTGATCGCCTGTCACCACCCTACACGAAAGTATGTCAGCTACGAAACAAGAAAGGCTTGCGAACTGCTAGCCAAGTTTGTGAATCTAGAACTCAGCTACAAACAAGATAGCGAAAATTGGGAATATGCAATTTATTTAAAAGAAAATTGCCATAAGTTTGTCGCCAAAATTTCTCAATCACACTGGTTTGTCGAAGGTTTACTTAAATCCCCAGATGAATTGCTGACCTTAGTGGGCGCTACCGGTGGAGTTGTTTGTGCCAATGAAAATTTAACAACCATCGGCAAAACCCCGGAATTGGTAGAAATCGAGAGCTTAATTGCTTGGATAAAAACTCAAAAAACTAAGGATATTTTTCATACAGATTCTCTCTCAAAACTGTATCCGCCATCCGAGAAGTTTAAAGAAGTTGCTAGCGGTTTGCTGGTACTTGCCCTGTCCGAGATGCAAAATTATTACATTTTGTGGTTCCGTCCAGAAACAATTCAAACTGTCAACTGGGCCGGTCAACCAGACGGGGAAATTGAAGTTAAACCGGATGGCAGCCGGCCGCTGTCTCCTCGCAATTCCTTTGACTTGTGGCAAGAAACTGTGAGGTTAAAATCTTTGCCTTGGCAGCGGTGCGAAATCGAAATAGCCGGAGAACTTCGAGTTGCTATTACTAGCATGGAGTTGCGGAAAACCAATCAGCAGCTTAGCTTAGCTTTGTCGGCTACCAAAATTGGATTTTGGGACTGGGACGTGCTGAAAAATCGCATAGTTTGGTCCAGGGAACACGAAGAGTTGTTTGGGTTGACCCCGGGCACTTTTGGCGGAACTTATCAAAGTTTGGCAGCTTGCATTCACCCAGAAGATTTAAAAAGTATGGAGAATGCTATAAATCAGGCGATCGCCCAGCGCTCGGATTACTGTCACGAAAACCGCGTGGTTTGGCCCGACGGCAGCATTCACTGGATTGAGGGAAAAGGTAAGTTTTTTTACAACGAAGCAGGCGATGCAGTGCGGATGGTGGGGACAGTTACAGAAATTACCGATCGCAAAGCTAGAGAATTACAGTTGCGTCTTTTGGAATCAGCAGTCACCACTACTAACGACGCCGTGTTAATTACCGAAGCTGAACCGATTGAGGAACCGGGCCCGCGAATTCTTTATGTCAACCCAGCTTTCACGCGGATGACCGGCTATACGCTAGAAGAAGTTGTGGGCAAAACGCCGCGCATCTTGCAAGGAGAAAAAACAGACCGCGCCAGTCTCCATCGAGTTCGGACAGCTTTGAAAACCTGGCAGCCGGTGCGGGTTGACTCGATTAATTACCGCAAAGACGGGACGGAATTTTGGGTAGAAATGAGCATTGTGCCCATAGCTGACGAAACAGGTGAGTTTACCCACTGGGTATCAGTGCACCGGGATATTAGCGATCGCAAACTTGCTGAAGCAGCCCTCCAACAGCTCAACGAACGGTTAGAAATGCGAGTTTTGCAGCGAACCAGAGAACTAGAAAGCTCTCAAGCAGAACTCCGGGAAAGCGAAGCTTTATTTCGCTCTCTGAGCGAGAGTTCCCCCGTGGGCATTTTCAAAATTGATGCTGAGGGGAAATGTACCTATACAAATCCTCGCTGTCAAGCAATCGGTGGCTTCGGACCGACAGCAGCTTTAGGAAAAGGCTGGATGCGGTTTGTTCACCGCGAAGACCTCAAACTAATTCTGTCTAAGTGGTCCCAATCGCAATCGCTAGATGAGGAATTTTCCTGCGAATTCCGCCACATCCAGCGAGACGGAACCATCCGGTTTTGTCGGCTTAAAACAGCTCCGATTTTTTCCGACAGATCTCAACTAATTGGTCACGTCGGCACAGTCACAGATATCACAGAAAGTCGGGCAATTGAGAAAATGAAAAATGAGTTTATTTCGATTGTCAGCCACGAACTGCGAACGCCGCTTGCCTCCATTCGCGGTTCTTTAGGTTTGCTGGCGGCTGGGGTACTGAAAAATAAACCGGAAACTGCCAAACAGATGTTAGAAATCGCTTCGAGCGATACCGAACGGTTAGTGCGTTTGGTCAACGATATTCTAGACTTAGAACGGCTCGAGTCGAGCCAAGTTATTCTCGTCAAGCACTGGTGCGATGCCCAGGTTTTGATGCGGAAGTCTGCAGAAGCTGTACTTTCTTTGGCTGCAGAGAGTAACATTCATTTGTCGATTCTGCCCGAAACAGCAAAAATTTGGGCTGACCCCGACAGGATTGTTCAACTGCTGGTAAATTTGTTGAGCAATGCAATTAAATTTTCGGCTTCGGGGAGTACAGTAACTCTCAGGGTAGAAGATTTGGGCGATTCCCTACGGGATAGCTACGCTTCACGGGTTTTATTTGAAGTCAAAGATCGAGGGCGGGGGATTCCTGCGGATAAACTAGAAACAATCTTTGGACGGTTTCAACAGGTCGATGCTTCTGACTCCCGCCAAAAAGGAGGTACTGGTTTGGGTTTGGCTATCTGTCGCAGCATAGTACAGCAACACGGCGGCAGAATTTGGGCCGAAAGTGTTGTCTCAGAAGGAAGCAGTTTCTATTTCACAGTGCCCGCACCGTTGGAAGGCGAAGGGGGAAAAAGTTTGGAGGTTTGAGATTGCTTCGCGATCGGATCTGGCGAAAGCTCAAGTTCCTGGCAACCCACGCGGGTAGGATGATTTTGGGAGGCGGATATGTCGATTTTTGGCGTTGCACAATTGGAGGATGATGCTTGTGGGGAGTAGGGTTAGGCGTCCCGCCTGCGGTGAAAATATATCGGACGGGTTCATGGGCCCATCCCACAAAACAATCAAAATCATCCCGCCATTATGGAACGCCGGATTTTTGTGGTCAGGGTTTTAGTAGGTGATATCAAATCCGTTAGCATCGGAATAGTAAATTCGAGTTCACTGTTGACTGTTGACTGTTGACTGTTCACGGCGTCAACAGTCAACAGTCAACCGTCAACATCATGTATGAGTGTAACCGGAAATGATATGAGTGGCAAAATATAGCAACCTCGCTCGATTAGGACGTTCTTAAGTGCTGAAACTCTTAATTTTATTGCTTCTTCCTTCTGCTATATCTGTCAAGAAACCCGGTTGATGAGCCAGCGTGCGTAAGTCCTTTTTCGGTTTACCATGATTAATTTAAAATTAGAGTTTTAATTATGTCAGCAAAGCGCATTCTGGTCATCGATGATGAAAAAAACCTCTGCAGCGTGATTCAGGCCTGTCTGGAATATGTAGGCGGCTGGATTGTACTAAGCGCGCCTGACGGCAGCCAAGGATTGGTTTTAGCTGAAACTCACCTCCCTGACGCTATTCTGTTAGATGTGATGATGCCGGATCTGGACGGACTTACTCTGTTTGGTTTGCTGCAAAACAATGCGGCTACTCGGGGGATTCCGGTGATTTTCCTGACGGCTAAGGTGCAGGCGATGGATTTGAGCCAATTTGCTGATTTGGGGGTAGCGGGGGTGATTGCAAAGCCTTTCGATCCTTTGAGTTTGGCACAGCAAGTGGCGGAAATTCTGGGTTGGGAACCGTTGCTTTAAACTAGGGTAAAATACATCGCAGATAGCATATCAAACTCGGCAGTTGAAATCGCTACTAGACCAACAAAGTCGGCCCAGCCCGACGGAAGAATCAAGGGGGCATTAAAGCCGGATGACGATCGAAAATCCGCTTTCTCGTTCTCTTGATTCTTGCGAAAATTACGCAATTATGTTAGTAAACCGGGTTTATGCGTCCAGGAAAGTCCTAGTTTTTCCGGCTATTTTCATAATTTCCTCATTTTTTAGATTTAGGTTTGAGATGGATCGGTGATTGATTAATTTAAACTCTGATTCCCTAGAAGTTCTAGAGATGATCTCAGGGAGTCGGGGTTTTTTGTTACCTAAAAAGCCGATCGGCTATCACCGTATTTACAGGCAGAATAACTCCTCCAGAAGTTACGCACACTTGCCTCAAGAACGATTTTTTTAAACGCGGAATCACGGATGCAGCCAAGTTTTTTGCTAAAAAACCCGGTTTCAGCCTGCTAATCAAAGATTTACGCAGATTTCCCTCAGAAAGCTGGTTTTTTAACCCAGGAACACAGATTTAACCAAGTTTTTGGCTAAAAAACCCGGTTTTTGCCTAACTGTTGTAATCCCTGCTTCGGCAAAAGTATATTTATCAAAAAAAATGATGGTCTTCATAATTTCCTCATATTTTTTAGATAAAGTTTACTCTAAGCTCTGGATCTGAAGGTCGATCGCACTTTCAGCAGCATTCCGCTGCCAAAGATCGAACCTGTTGTCAGGAGAGTGCGGGGGAGTGATGGTACTTTCAATTAACTGGTGCCACAGCACAACCAACCTAAATAAGTCAGGATATAGGCTTTGCATACCAAACAAACCGCGTTTTGTAACCGGGAAAAACTGAGTTTCTGCGCCATACCTCTAATTGTTGGCAGGATAACTCAATGCTACAAAAATTAATAACTGAAGATGTGATTCGCGCTCTCGAATAACACCAAAAAAATAAGTCTGTCGTTTTGTCAAGAGCAAAAGTCGCAATTGCCACTAACAGGCAAAGCCAAGTCTCAGTTAGTTTTTGAAAGAGTGTGGAGATTTTTAAATGTCTGATCAGCTATCTTATAAAGGTAACAACCAGATTCTGTGCTATTACGCAAATGTTACCAACCTAGTTCAGGTGGTTCGGATTGGGAACATTCCTAATTGGTACTTTGAAAGAGTGATGTTTCCGGGACAGCGACTGATGTTTGAAGCTGCTGCAGAAGCAGTCTTAGAAGTTCACACTGGTGTGGTGCCAAGTGCTATTTTATCGGACAAGATTCCCTGCTACGTGCTGCGGGTTATAGAAGAGGTAAGTTCCGAGTTTGAGCTGGTGATGACCGAAGAACGATTGGCGGTATTAGCCGGTTAAAATTCATGAGAAATCAGACGAGCTCGAGAACGGCCACAAAAATATTAGTTAATGAGTGTTTGGGGACGGGGAAAATGCAGAAAAATCTTGTCAATATTACCTTAGCTGTAGTCACAGAGGAAGTAGAAATTATCTTGGAGTCTTATCCGAAGCACCCCTACCAACAAGCTTTTTCGCCTTCGGGATTGCGACAAGATTTAATTGCTTATGTGCTCAGCCGAGTTCCTAATAGATATACTGCGATCGACCCCAGCGAGTCGGTGTCAAACCAAACAGTTCAGGTTCGCTGTTCTTCAGAGCAATTGCTGCACATAGAAAATTTGATTCATACTGGAATTCGCGAGGTCCTGCACAGCTATCAGAAGATAGATCACCGCCTGCCGGAAGAAGTTAAATTGGATTCGAGAGTTGCTAGCTGGTTTTGATAGTTTGTTGTCAATGAGGGAGACGCCGAGATTCTCGGCACTCTCGGTTGGGCGAGGTGGAATTGTGTACTGACTGGATGGTTCAAGACTTTTGGTAATCGCAGCAGGAGTTGCACGGGCCATTGGGATTGACAGCACAGCGCAGAATTTCCGATCGAGCATTAAAACGGCAGCTAGCATCTCCGATAACCCAGATGCCGCTTACAAAAGTTCTTTCCGTCGGCGGTGTGGCCGACTGCACGTACAGGGCAATTTTTTGCAGTCGGTAGCGGCCGGATTTGAGTTGATAGCGGTGGTGGCGTTCCAAAACAGCGTAGGTTTGTCCCTCTAAATCTAGATAGTTCCCCGGTTGTGGCGTCCAATCCAGCCGAATGCTACCTAAATATTGGCGGGGGTGAGAGAGAATCACCTCTACGGGTAAAGTATTTTGTTCCATGTGGCGGTGCGTTCGCGAACTGAACTAAAGGGGCAAATAGTGAGCTAAACCGACATCTTCTTCATCTAGAAAGATAAGTTTTTTTAGAGAGAGTAATTTCGGTTGAGGCGCTAAACTTAACTATAGAACCTTTGGCTATCGGCGGATAGCCGACTAACCAACAGGGTTAGGAAATAAACTTCAACTCGCTTGAGGTAACTAAAGTTAAGTTCGATTAGGTTTGATAAAGCAGTACACGCTGATGGTATCGCAACTCGCAGGTTCGATCGATACGCGGTTGAGATTCCTGAACAGATTTTAACGCTTTCCAGGACTTGGGGTGCTTCGGGTGCGTTTGTACTGAGGACTTCAGTCCTGTGATTTGTATGAGGACTTCAGTGCTCACTACAAACCAAACCGAATTTTTGGCAATCAAAATTCCCAAAAATATGCCATTCCTTCCATGATTCCCCAAGCGCAAGCAGAACCAGCTAAATAATGATTTTCAGTGCCGCATTCGCGATGCCATTCTAAGAGTTCTGACAGAGCATTAGCGACGATTACTCCCCGGACATCCTGTTCAAACATATTGATATCATTGCCAGAATCACCGCAAACTAATGTTGCCTCAGATGGAATTTGTAGGCGCTTTTGTAAATAAGTAAGGGCATTACCTTTATTGCTAGTTTGCGGTAAAATATCCACATCGCGATTGCTGCTAAAAATGATTTGACCTGGGAGTCTCAATTCAGTTAACTTTTGCTGCAAAGTCTGGACAATCGAACTATTTTCTGCTGCTGGTTCCAGACAATAACTGATTTTCCAAGGATTTTGTTCTTTTAGGGATTGGGGTTTAAGCTGGGAAAACTGCTGAGCTAAAGAGGCGATCGCCATTTTATCCCAGTCTTGAGAAAGATATTCCGCCCAATCTAAATCCAGGGTTCCGTCTTGGTAAATTTCGCTGCCTACACCTGCGATCAAATAGTCTGGTGCTAGCAGTTGCTTTTGGGCAATTAATTCGCAAGTTGAAGCATAAGAACGCCCCGTAGCATAAACCAAATATATTTGCGATCGCTTTGATTGCAAGCGCTGGTTTAAAACTTGAGTTGCTTCGTCATCTCCGACTAGCGTGTTGTCTAAATCTGTAACTAATAAAAACTTCATTTTGGGAATTAGTCAGTAGTCAGTAGTCATCAGCGATCTGGAACCGAGGGCTTCCTAAAATTCTTTTAACTATTTATAAGAATTTGTTAAACCAAACACATTTATAAGCAAGCTTATCGTTTAAGATTGGCCCAATTTAATTTTCAACAAGTGGTGTGAGTGGTATGGTGAATAATTCAACCTCCCTTAAAGCTTTTTGGCTGTCTTTCTTGATTTCTGGTGCCGCAGTGCCTTTGGGGCCGATCGCAGCAACAGCTCAAATTCAGGATACCTCAACTCCAGAAGTTGCGCTAGAAGCGAGTGCCGTCCCGGAGGCTACCCCAGACGCAGCGCTGGCAGCAGTTAAGATTGAGATACCGCCGTTAGCGGCGGCTGCAGAGACTAAATCAGCAGTCGATCGCCCTTTACCCGATACAGATGCAGCATGGGTGAATCGTGCTTTACGTCAAACAGATATAGCAAAAGTCGATCGTGCTTTACCTCAAACAGATGCAGCAACAGTCGATCGTGCTTTACCCGAAACAGATGCAGCAGTCGATCGTGCTTTACCCGAAACAGATATAGCAAAAGTTGATCGCGCTTTACCCAAACAAGATATAGCAACAGTCGATCGTGCAACAACAGCCCCAGAAATAACGGGGGCAATTCGCGAATTACCCCCCCAGGAGTTAGAAATTGCAAACTCTCCTCAGTCTCAACAAGTTGCTGAAGCCAACACAGTTGCCGACATCAGCAGCGAGACGGGCACCGCTGATGACCTCAGCATACAAGAAGACGCAGCACAAGTCACCTCTGTTTCCCAGCTCTCCGACGTGCGCCCCACAGATTGGGCTTTTCAAGCCTTACAATCCCTAGTAGAAAGATACGGCTGCATTGCGGGATATCCAGACGGCACATTCCGAGGAAATCGAGCAATGACTCGCTATGAATTCGCCGCCGGATTAAACGCTTGCTTAGACCAAATTACCAAACAACTTGGCGGTTCTACTGGTAATTTAGTCCAGCGAGAAGATTTACTTGCTTTGCAAAGATTGCAAGAAGAATTTGCAGCAGAATTAGCTACATTGCGTGGCAGAGTCGATGCTTTAGAAGCCCGCACTGCCGAATTGGAAGCCAACCAATTTTCAACTACTACTAAACTAAACGCATTTGCTTGGTTTAACCTGAGTGGAGCTTTTGCGGGCGAGGGAGTCCGAGTTGAAGCAACAAATGGCAAAGCTGCTCCGCTCGATCGAGTACCCGGGCGCGATCCTGTCACCAACAGACCGATCGTGCAGAGAGTGGACGACCCAGAAATTACTTTCAGCCACTTAGTTTGGTTAACCCTCACTACTTCTTTTACAGGGAAAGACCAATTGATTACACAGCTAGCTGTAGGTAACGGAACAGCACCAGCAAATCAGTATACTTCTCCGGGTCTTTTTAATACCTTTGGCACTCCTTTTCTAGACCAGACTGCTGGGGTGAATCCCAATGAAGTTATCCTGCGAGAACTTTCTTATCAGTTCCCGGTTAGCAACAGCTTGCAAGTAGTAATCGGGCCGAGAATTAATTTCTACCGCTACTTTGACAACAATAATTTTAGCTTTTTCGTGGACGGTGCGAGCAGTTTTAATTCTAACAATAGCACTTTGTTAACTGCTACCAAACGCGGCGCAGGTGCTTTGGCTTTGTGGGATATCAGCCGCCGATTGAAACTGCGTGTGGGCTATTTGGGCGAGAGTATGGAATTTTTGCCCACTCCGGTGTTTAATTCCGCTTCCAATCCGTCTCAAGGCTTGTTTGGTGGGACAAATACGAGTACCGCCGAACTAACATTCAGTCCGAGCGATCGGGCAAATTTGCGGTTTTTGTACAGCCGTTCCAACATCCAGCAAATTGGCGGGCTAATTGGAGCACCGAATGGCAGGCCGATTAACGGTTTGGCAGATGACGGTTTCGGTGGCCGTCTCGGCAATGCTACTGCCAATACTTATAGCTTTAATTTCGATTGGTCGCTCAGCCGCCGTTTCGGTCTTTTCGGCCGCTACGGCTACGCCGAAACCAATATATTTCCCAAGACTGACCGACCCGACGGCACGATCAAAACTCAATCTTATATGTTAGGATTTGCACTTCCTGATTTCTTCAAAAAAGGAGCTGTGTTTACGGCATCATTTTTAGTACCTTTTGACGTTACTGGCGGTCGGAGGTTTCTGGTTTCTGGCGGGGGGAATGGTGGCAAGCAGTACGAAATTGAAGCCACTTATTATTTGCCTCTCACCGAGCATATTTCGATCGTGCCGGCATTTTATGCGATCTGGAATGCCAATAATTTCGATAACAACCCGACAATTTTTGTGGGCAATTTGCGGACGCAGTTTAGTTTTTAATTCCACGAATGGGAACCCA
The DNA here is from genome assembly GCA_014695175.1 of Microcoleus sp. FACHB-DQ6. Taxonomy (GTDB): domain Bacteria; phylum Cyanobacteriota; class Cyanobacteriia; order Cyanobacteriales; family Microcoleaceae; genus Microcoleus. The sequence goes on from JACJNV010000121.1 coordinate 33,192, forward strand.
GAAACCGGGTTTTTTGACAAAAACACTGCGTTTTACCTCGTACCCAAGGTAAAAAATCCGGTTTCTAAGTAGGGGCGGGGCGGGTTTATATAATTTGTCGATAATTATCAAAAATATAGGCGAACCCGCCCCTACAAAATTTAACATCATACAAGTCCGAATCATATCATTTCCGGTTACACCGGAATGATGTTGACGGTTGACGGTTGACTGTTGACAGTGAACAGTGAACAGTCAACAGTCAACAGTGAACAGTGAACTCGAATTTACTATTCCGATGCTAACGGATTTGATATCAAACGGACATGACATAAATTTACACACACTCAATAATTTAATGCGTGTATTCGTGTTCATCCGTGTAGTGCCTTCCTGATTCCTTCTACTTAATTGGAATGTCGATGATAAATTCAGTGCCTTTACCGGGTTCTGAGAAGCACTGCAATTTGCCGTTGTGTTTTTCAACGACAATTTGGTGCGAAATTGATAAACCCAAACCTGTGCCTTTACCTACGGGTTTTGTGGTAAAAAACGGGTCAAACAAACGCACAATCTGATCTTCGGGAATGCCCATACCGTTGTCTTTGATCCGAATTAAAATGCTCTTGTCCTCAATCGTTTCAGTTTGAATGGTAATAGTAGGAGAGATAGAATTTGCGGTGTCTTTTGCTTGGCTGCTGCTTTCTTCCAAGGCGTCGATCGCATTCGCCAATACATTCATAAATACCTGATTTAACAGTCCGGGATGACAGTTTATTTGCGGCAGTTCTCCGTATTCTTTGATCACTTTAATGCCCTGCCATTTTGCCTTGGCTTTCAGCCTGGTGTTCAACATTAACAAGGTACTTTCTAAACCTTCGTGAATGTCGGCAGTCTTGATTTTAGCTTCGTCTGCCCGCGAGAAATTGCGAAGAGTTTGAATAATTTCTACAATGCGCTCGCATCCGGTCTGCATCGAGCTGAGCAATTTGGGCAGGTCTTCTGCTAGAAATTCTAAGTCTATATCATCGGCTTGTTGCTGAAGTTTTGCTGGGGGATTCGGGTACTCTTCTCGATACACCTGTACGATTTCTAATAAGTCTAGAACGTAGCCTCGGACGTGGCAGAGGTTGCCAGCGACAAAGCCAACTGGGTTGTTAATTTCGTGGGCAATTCCTGCTAGCACCTGTCCAAGGGAAGACATTTTTTCGGTTTGTACTAACTGCATTTGAGTTTGCTGCAAGTCGCTCAAAGCTGTTTGCAGTTCTTGGGATTTTTGCCGATCGCGATCGGCGGCGGCGGCCCGTTCTTCCTCAACTCCGATCGCCCCGGCAATAATTCCGATCAGCTTGCAGTCGGCTTCTGTGGGCGCGATCGACTCGGTGTTGACAACGCACACCGCACCCACATAATTGTCGCCCAGCCGCACTGCTTGTCCCAGATAGCTTCGCAGTTGGTAGCGGATGACAGCGGGATCGGTTTGGGCGTAGATCGTGTTCTGCAAGTCAGGAATTGCAACAGCCCGATCGCTTCCTTTGCTGCATACGTCGGTGCAGATGTGGCCCTCGGCGCGATCGACCAGCGGGTAGTCCGGCGGCGCTTGCCAAGTCCCGATCGCGCGCAGCAGACCGCCACCGACGCGGCTGTAGATGGCGCAGCTTCCGCCCAAAAGCTCGCCGGCTAAGGATGTCAGACGCTGGATGTTCTCAGCGGCGTCGGTGGTGAATCCCAAAAAGCACTCGTTGATTTTGCTGAGGCGGTACTCTGCTTGCCTGCGCGCCGTCATGTCGCGGGAGTTGATCACAATTCCTTTCACAGCGGGGTCTGCTAGCAAGTTGATGCCGACACCTTCAAGAAAACACCAAGAACCGTCAGCGCGCCGGAAGCGACCTTCTAGGGCGATCGGATCGCCTGGATTTGCCATCAGTTTTTCGCCGTCGGAAATCACCGAGGGCAGGTCGTCAGGGTGGATCAAATCGAGAGCAATTTTACCGGCGAGTTCATCGGGTTCGTAGCCTAAAACTCTTTCTACAGAAGGGCTTTCGTAAACAATGCGACCGCTGGCGTCGAGAATAGTAATGATGTCGGAACTGTTGAGAATTAGCGATCGCCACTTAGCCTCATTTTGAAACAAAGCTGACTCGGCTTGTTTGCGATCGGTAATATCCTCTACCATTTGCAAAATAAACTGTGGCGTTCCCTGACTGCTGTCGATGACAGAGGCGCTGAGGCGTCCCCACCTGATGCTGCCGTCTTGGCGGAGGTAGCGCTTCTCGATTTGATAAGCTTCGCGGGAGCCCGCGGCCAACTCTTGGCGCAACTGGCGCGAAACTTCTGCGTCTTCCGGGTGCGTGCAGTCGTCGAGGCCGACACCGCGCAGTTGAGCTTCCGAGATCCCCAGCATAGCTTGAAATGCCGGATTAGTGGCGATCGCAACACCTTCGAGGGTAGCGACTACCATGCCGATCGCAGCGCGTTCAAAAATTGCCCGAAACCGCTGTTCGCTGTCTCGCAAAGCTGCATCCGCTGCCACTTCCTGGGTGATGTCCCGCCCTGCGACTGCCAAACCTTTGCGCGAACCGTCGGGGTTGAACAGCGGCACTTTCCGCACTTCAAACAAATTGCTGCCGCCTGTGGGCAAGGAGACAATTTGGCTGCTGGAGGTAAGAGTGCCTGCTTGCCAGGTGGTTTCGTCGGTTTCCTGCCAAGTTAGCAGGATTTCTCTGACTCTGGGATCGGCGGCGGCAGCGAGTTCGGCAGTAGTTTTGCCCTGGTAGTCTGAGGTTTCCCAGCCCAAAAGTTGGAGGGCGCAGTCGTTGGCAATCAGCCAGCGCCCCTCGCTGTCTGTGAGGTTGATCGCGTCGGGCACGGCGTTAATCGCGGTTTTCAACCAGTATTCTTGATTTCGCAGGGCTGCTTCGGCGCGCTTGCGATCGGCGATTTCGGCGACGGTTCCTTCGTAGTAAAGGAGTTCGCCATGTTCGTCGCGGACTTCGCGCACGTTTTCCGAGATCCAGGTAGTGCTGCCGTCTTTGCGGCGGACGCAGGACTCAAACTCTTTCAGGGAGCCATTTTTGCTGATTTCTGCAATGAAGGAAGCGCGGCGGCCGCGATCGGCGTAAAGGTTTTTTGCCGAACATTTTGCGATCAGTTCTGAGGGGGAATCGTAGCCGTACATTCGGGCGAGTGCCTGGTTGGCGCTGAGGTAGCGCCCGTCTGGGGCGGTTTGAAATATGCCTTCGGTGGCGTTTTCAAAGATGCTGCGGTATTTTGCCTCGGCTTGTTTGAGGGCTTCTTCTGCTTGTTTACGATCGGTGATATCAGATTGGACGCCGATGAAGTGGGTGACGAGCCCGCTGCTGTCGCGCACCGGCGAGATGGTGAGTTCGTTCCAGAAGGCGGTGCCGTCTTTGCGGTAGTTTTTCAGAACTACTTTGCAGTCATGCTGCTGTTTCAGGGCCACGCGGATTTGATCGACGGCAGCGCCATCGGTATCCGGGCCTTGCAGGAAGCGGCAGTTCCGCCCGATTATTTCGCTGCGATCGTAGCCTGTAATCCGCTCGAAAGCCCCGTTGCAGTAGACTATAGGCTTGTCCGGCCGGGTAGCGTCCGCGATCGCGATGCCGTTGCTGGTAGCTGCCAGGGCGCGATCGTACAGGCGAAATACTTCTTCTATTAAATTCGGTGTGCCGCCAGTACGAGTCGGCGATAGCGTTTCAGAAGGAATGCTTATATCTATCTGCATGAGTTTCTATAAATTGAGTTTATTGTAGAGATCCCGACTGGCAGCACACCCTAGAGTTTAACAGAATTGCCTGTTTTTCACAGGCAGAAGTTAGAAGGCTATTATGCAGAATTGGGGCGGTAAATCCTACCTGAAAAAAATCTGGCTTCCCTCGTTTTTTTCCTATTTGCTTCTGCCTTGTGCCTTCTACCTTCATCAAAGGAATCCTACTTGTTAATTTATAATAGCTGTTCCCGGGATCACTCTATCTTTGGTATGGTTTACTTGGCAGGGTTTGGGCGGATTACAAGTTCGGCCATTTATTTTTACGATTGAATCAAAATAAGATGCCCGCAGTCTCTATTGAAATATTTTGAATAAAAGACCTAGGACTTAAACGATTCAAACTCTTCTCATAAAAAAACTGGAAAAATTAATTTTGAACAAACACAGCAAGTTCTGAAATATCGTCGATCGCGAAAGTCGGTTCTAGGGCGAGACACTGAGCGCGATCGCCATATCCGTAAGCCGCCCAACAAACATCTACCCCAGCATTTTTAGCAAACAGCAAATCAATCGCTGTATCGCCAACCATTAAAATTTGACTGTTATCCAAGTCCGGGAACAGCGGTTTAATAATTGAGTGAAAAACCGCCGCCTCGGGTTTCATAATCATTTCTCCGTTGTCACCTAAAATTAAATCAAAAAAACTGTGAATCTTCAATTTTTGCAGTAACGAATTCACAAAACTAACGTGTTTGTTGCTAAAAACTCCCAAGCTCAATCCCGACTTGCGCGCCAACTGCAAGACTTGCTTTGTCCCGGTAAATAACTCTACCTGCTTTTCACCTTCCGTCCGATAATAAGAGCGGTAAGTTTCCACCCATTCAGGAATTGCGCTTTCCTCGATCGCCGGATGCAGGATTTTAAAAGTATTTGGTAAATTGATGCCGATCGTACCTATAATAGTATCAGCAGCAGGCGGGGCAATATTGTAAATTTCAAAAGTTTTGGTAAAGCAAAATACAATAGCTTTGTGAGTAATTGCCAAAGTGCCGTCGAAGTCAAAAATAATTAACTTGTACTGACTCATATTATTTAATTTTTTCTATATAGCAACCGGGGTTTTCCCTCACATAATAGCATTATTAATCTTTCCTTTCCCAATTTTAAGTATAATTTTTCAACATTCAAGAGGTCAACATGAGTGTCACCGAAAAATCAGAAATTATAGCCACAGATTTCCCAGACCACACTCAATTACCAGACTCAGACGGTACTTTTGTAAAAAATTTTCAAGAACACCCTCAAAGCATCCTGTTAACAACATCAATTAGACCGATTTTAGAGCAAGTTCATCGGGACAGACAATACTGCATCGGTCAAGATTCCGGTATTTATTGGCGGGTGGCCCTACCCCCGGAACCGCCAGAAAGAGGAGCCGAAGCACCTGATTGGTTTTACGTGCCAGACGTGCCGCCAACTCTTGACGGAAATCTGCGCCGTTCCTATGTAATGTGGCGGGAATTAATGCCGCCTCTGATTGTACTTGAATTTGTTTCTGGCGATGGCAGTGAAGAAAGAGACAGGACTCCTCGCCAGGGCAAATTCTGGATTTACGAGCGGATAATTCGACCTGCTTTTTACGGCATTTATGAAGTCACAAAAGCACAAGTTGAAGTTTATCATTTGGTAGAGGAGCGCTTCGAGTTAGTCCCACAAAATCAGCGCGGACATTACCCGATCGCACAAATAGGAGTGGAATTAGGCATTTGGCAAGGGGTTTATCAGGGCGTAGAGCTGCCTTGGCTGCGCTGGTGGGATGCTTCCGGGAATCTGCTGCCGGCGGCTGAGGAACGGGCAGAACAAGCCGAATTGGCTGCAGAACGAGAACGACAAAGGCGCATAGAAGCTGAGTTGCGAATTCAAGCTTTAGAAGCGCGTTTGCGAGAGTTAGAAGGCGAGTAATTCGATTTTAGATTTTAGATTTTAGATTTTAGATTGGGGATGACTGATGATTATCGGGATGGGGTTCTTCATAAGTTATTCGCAATTATTCAATTCTTCAATCAAAAAGCTAAATTCCCCTCAGTCGCAGGTTCCGGTAGAGACACGCCAATTCAGTGTCCCTAGGAATATCATGTGCTGTAAAAACCCGATCGCCTAGCAGCCTCCTCAGAAACGATATAAACATTCATCGGTTATTATCAAAAATTTGCGTATATTAACTTAAGTATTGCATCACTTTTTGTGTAAGTCCTATGGCACTAATTGTTCAGAAATATGGCGGAACCTCGGTTGGCACAGTCGATCGCATTTTGGAAGTAGCCAGACGAGTAGTAAAAACAGCACAGCTCGGCAACTCTCTGGTTGTCGTACTTTCGGCGATGGGCAAAACCACCGACGGTTTAGTTAAACTCGCCAAGGAAATTTCCCCAAATCCCAACAAGCGGGAAATGGATATGTTGCTTTCCACTGGGGAACAAGTCTCGATCGCACTTTTGAGCATGGCATTGCAGGAAATGGGACAGCCCGCCATTTCCCTCACCGGCGCCCAAGTCGGCATTGTCACCGAAGCCGCCCACACCCGCGCCCGGATTTTGCGAATTGACCCGAATCGGCTTGAAAGCCAGTTAAAAAGCGGTAAAGTCGTTGTGGTTGCTGGGTTCCAAGGTATCGCCGATGCCGGAGAATTGGAAATTACCACCTTGGGCCGTGGCGGTTCCGACACAACCGCAGTAGCCCTGGCTGCAGCGCTGCGGGCCGACAAATGTGAAATTTATACCGACGTGCCCGGAATTCTGACTACAGATCCGCGCTTGGTTGCCGACGCCCAATTGATGGACGAAATCACCTGCGACGAAATGCTGGAATTGGCGAGTTTGGGCGCAAAAGTCCTCCACCCGCGCGCTGTAGAAATTGCCAAGAATTACGGCGTGCCGCTGGTAGTGCTTTCTAGCTGGAGTGACGCCCCCGGTACGCGGGTAGTGTCCCCACCCCCGAAACTTCGGCCTTTGGAGGGTTTGGAGCTCGCAACAGCGGTCGATGCGGTGGAATTTGACTTAGATCAGGCGGGGGTGTCGCTGCTGCGTTTGCCCGATCGCCCCGGCGTAGCAGCGCGGTTGTTTGGTGCGATCGCGCAGCAAAACCTCGATGTAGACTTAATTATTCAGTCAATTCATGAAGGAAATACTAACGATATTGCCTTCACCGTGACGCGAAAATCTCTGCAACAAGCCACCGCCGTTGCAGATGCAATTATCCCCTCCCTCGGCAAGAATTCTCGCCCAGAATTGGGAGAACCGGAAGTGAAAGCAGAAGAGCGGCCAATAGCTAAAGTTAGCATTGCGGGTGCGGGAATGATCGGTCGTCCGAGGGTAGCGGCGCAGATGTTTAAGACTTTAGCGGATGCGGGAATTAACATTCAAATGATTTCTACATCCGAGGTGAAAGTTAGTTGTGCGATCGATGCCGAAGATTGCGATCGGGCAGTTGCCGAACTCTGCAAAACATTTGAGGTTGCCAACTCTCCTATTGGGCTGCGTTCATCTTCCCAAAAACCGCCTGCAGTCCGCGCCGTTGCGTTGGATCTCAATCAAGCGCGTCTAGCAATTCGCCAATTGCCCGATCGACCCGGAGTAGCAGCAAAACTGTTCGGACTTTTAGCCGAGGAAAATATCAGCGTAGATACAATTATTCAGTCGCAGCGCTGCCACAATATCGACGGCATATTAACTCGCGACATTGCATTTACCGTAGCACAAATTGACGCCGAAGCTGCTAAAAATGCCCTCGAAAAAGCCGCCCCAGAATTCGGATGGGGCGAAGTAGCAGTCGATACACAAATTGCCAAAGTTAGCGTCGTCGGTTCCGGGATGGTAGCGCATCCGGGAGTAGCCGCAAAAATGTTTGAAGCGCTTTCTCGGCAGCAAATCAACATTCAAATGATTGCAACTTCCGAGATTAAAATTAGCTGCGTTGTGGATGAGGAACAAGCCGTAACTGCTTTGAAGGCAATTCACGCAGCCTTTGAACTTGCCGGCACCGAAAAAATCCAAGTTCCCGCCTAATCGAGGTTTGTAGTTGCGCTTCAGCGCCGGCTGGGACTCAAGCGCAACTACAAGCTTCAAAAGTTCATAGGACTTACGCACTTCGACCAAATAAACCGGGTTTTTCCAAAAAACCCGGTTTATTTGGGCTCGAAGGTGCGTATTTTCTTCCCTCAAACCCGGTTTCTCGTCCTCGATGTGTAAGTGCTAAATGTGTTAGCATAAAAAGAGTGAGCGACTTAATGAATTTAATCTTATGACTCTAGCAAAGGAACAAACTACTGATAGCAGTAGCAACAGCGGTTTATCGAATTTCCGACTCACTGTCGAACGTCTGCTCGAACTTTTAGATTTAGAAGAAGAGGATGAGTACGGGATTTTGAGACCGACTGAGTATGCTTTCAGAACAGCGATGAAGTTAGTTGTAGAAGCCTATGATGTTTTGGGTGATAATTTTCCTAAAGCATCCACTGCTACAGACGAGCTAGGTAGTATCAGACTTGCTTGGCAAAATGTAAATGCCGATCGGAGAGTACGCTTGTTCTGCCCGCATAATGCTGATGATAAAGCTTACATTTATCATCAAAAGAGTGAGGAATATGGCTCGGAAGATATTACTTCAGCAGCAACCTTAGCCCATTGGCTAGAGTGGTTTAATAAGGTATGACCGATAAATATTCTCGGAGGGAATCAGATGTAGTCCTAAATATCTAATGATTCATTACAGTGGCAAGTAAAATACCAGGTAGCTCCTATATTTCTTGTAAAAGACTCTTATAAGTGTGAAAACGTGTGCTATAATAGTTATTATTCGTGAACAGAGTTTATCCGCTCTGCTCTCCGAATGATATGTTATAACGAACAACTTATGAGTACGAAATATCAATTCAATACTTTACCTGACAGTGCTATTGTCTATAGAGCTTTACTCCGTCGTCAATGGATTGACGAAGCAAATTTAGTTGTATCTTCCGCTTATTTACTGCGAGCAAATGAACCCGGTTTATCGGTGACAATTGCCAGTGTTTGTTCCCCCGAACAATGTGCAGCAAAGTTCAACAATTGTTTTGGAGTTGCTAGTCTGCAAGTAGGACAAATTCGTGAATTAGGTTTAGATGCAGTACCTGATTCAGCATCCCACGCTCAGATTGTCGGTTTACCTCAGGTGAAAGATGATCGAAACAGAGCTGAAAGATTGGCCGATTTGTTAGCACAGCGATCGAGCATCGTATGGCAACCTTCGCAAACATAGCTTAGCAAGTGAGCTGATCAAATCCGGGTTAAAACCCCTGATAATGCTGGGCGGTTTCAACCGCCCAGTATTTCTTTGGCGATCGCCTCCACAACCGGCACACACACCGAATTCCCAATTTGCTTGTAACTTTCCCCCGCACTCGGATAACTCTTAAAATCTTCAGGAAAACCCATAAGACGGTAACATTCCTTCAGCGTCAACTTTCTCACCATATCTTGCTCAGGAATGTAGATAAAAAACCTGCCCGATGTTTCTTGCGAAGGAATTGTGGGATGCACTCCATCTACCGAATAAATGCGATTAGGCTGTCTGTGAACTCTTGATAAATGTTCTGTATTCGGCCTCACGCCAGTTTTCCAAGTACCTTTATTTCTGTAACCTACAAACAGAAGTCCCGAATCTTGCTTTCTCGGAGACTCAATTAAAGTATACTCGGATTTGTCCAATATTTCAAAATCCCCTGTCTCGTCTAGAAATTCCCTGAGTTGCACAGGAAACTTGCTTTTAAGTCGAGAAAAATTGAATTCTTTACCTTTAGTTGCAATAATGAATATTCTTTCACGATGTTGAGGAATTCCAAAGTCTTTAGCATTCAACATTTTGTGATTCACGCTGTATCCCAGCTCTCTAAGACTAGCAATAATTACTTTTAATGTATTTCCCTTGTCGTGATGGATTAAGTGCTTGACATTTTCGAGAACAACTACTTGAGGTTGCTTTATTTTGATAATTTTACAAATATCCAAAAATAGCGTACCTCTAGTATCTTCAAAACCTAGCTTTTTGCCACAGATGCTAAAAGGTTGGCACGGAAACCCGGCGACTAAAACATCAAAGTCTTCTAACTCGACGGGATTAATTTTACTGATATCTCCAAAAGGAACCTCACCGAAATTATCCGTGTAAACTTGTCGGCATTTGCTGTTAATCTCGCAGGAAAAAACGCATTTAAAGCCAATTTTTTCAAACCCTTGTCTGAAACCTCCTATTCCTGAAAACAAATCTATAAATTTCATTCTGGCTCAGCTTTAACACAAACAAATCATCTATACAATAATAACCAATTTTGCATCATAGATAAGTGAGCAACGCCTAAAAAAACAGAATTACCCGATCCCAGACCTCTTGAAGAAGTCGGGGATATAACAGCGATCGCGTCTTAAGTTCACTCATCAATTTCTCTGTCGAGCCCGATCGACTGTAGCATAGGAGCGATCGGCAAATTGCAGGAATTGTCGATCGCCCAAAATTTCCCCCGCATTCAACCAACCAATGTCCCAAACTTGTCCCGCAGCCGACTAAACTAGAAATAGCAGCAAAAATTACAGCTATTGTTTACTTTCTTTCACCAACCATGAGTCAAACCTTGGAAAACCTCACCGCAATCGATGACAAGCTATCCAAACGCCACATCGACCTCGATCCGGGCGGCTACTTCATCATTTATCTCGATCGCGAAACCAGCTTAATTTGTGCCAAACATTTCACAAACATCATCGACGATCGAGGCCTCGCCGTCGATCCCGAAACTGGTAAACCCATCCCCGCCCGTGGCAAAGTAGAACGCACTGAGGTCACACTTTTTACCGGCAGAACCGCCAAAGAACTTTGTGTCAAAATTCTAGAAGAAACCCGCCCCAGCCCGGTGACAATGTTGGATCACGCGGCTTATCTGGGACGGGAATTTGTGCGGGCAGAAATTGCATTGTTGAGCGATCGAGAATACGTTCAAGATTAGTGCAGCCCTGCCATATTTTCTTGACACAACGGCAACCGATCGGATGCCAGGAGCACCGATCACGAAAAACCTTGATACCAGAAATAAGTCACCATCGGAATCACTGTCGCCAATACCAACAGCACAACCACAACAACTGTGGCATTGCCTTGGTCGGTTTCTTCAGCTTTTTTAAACGTGCCTTCAACTTGAATGTTGTCAACAACTTCAGGAGCACCCGGATCGGGTTCGCCTGACAAAACAGTTGCAATGCGCGTACTTGCAGCCGCAAATGCCTCGTTGTATTTATTGCCTTCCCGCAGCGGGACTTGCACTGTTTCCCCAGCTACACTCTGGGCAATTTCATCGGTTAGCAGGGATTTCACCCCTTCCCCCGTCCGAATTGCCGCGCTGTTGGTAACAGTGTCGAGAACGAGTAAAATTTGATTAGTCTGGTCTTCTTTTTCGGGAAACCACTGTTCAAACAGTTGGTCGGTGAAAGTGGCAGTCGTTTCGCCGTAGTCTAAGCGGTGGATGGTGACAAACCTGACTTGTTTCCCTGTTTTGTTTTCCAGGTTGTCGAGCACGCTGCTGATATTGCTTTCGCTGCTGCGGCTGAGCACGTCGCCTATGTCGAACACCCAAGTTCGATCGCCCGCCGACAACAACGGCATTTCGTAAACGCCAGTCGCCAATGCCGGCAATACCGCCATCTGGGATGCGATTAGGGCAATCGCGATCGCCGTGGCCAAAGGTTGGAGATATTTTCTCCAGTTAAATAATTGCTTCAGGAGTCTGGTCATGAGGTTAACCGTAAAACTGACTTTTTTCCAAAAATACTATAGAAACCCCCGTAAAATTCATTTTATGTAGGGCAATATTTACAATTAGCTCGCCAGTAGAACTCCCCGCCCGATTATTTTAGGATTCTAACTATGGAACCAGCAGACACTTATAAAGGTTGGATTATTCAATCCCAGAAAGTCTTCTACGTCGAGGTTTGGGATAGCCGCGGCAACCGCCACGTCGCCGTCCAAAATGCCAAGACTGAGGAGGAAGCTTTGGAATTGGCCAAAAAGTGGATAGACAAATATGAGTCAAAACCCGGAAGAATGGCGATCGACGTACCCCATCCTTTCGGAGACATGATCGATATGCCATTCTAACTCAGTTGACTGTTGACTGTTGACTGTTGACTGTTGACTGTTTACATTACAGCTTGTAGGGTGCGTCAGATAGAGAAAACCTTTTCAAATCGAGCAATTAGTGCAACGGACGCATCCGAATAATATGCCAGTTGCGTCCAAGAGTGCATTTTTCCTGAAAGACAATTACGAAATTCCTCGCAATTTCCGCGTATTTTCTACCAAACTCCGAGCAAATTCGTCGAACCTTTCAGACAGTTTTTCATCCAACAATTTACCATCAGGACTAAAAGCTTTCCAAGCTTGTCCGATCGCAATTTGTTCGGGAATTACCCAAGCGTGCACCCATCTCAAAATCACCCGCAAATCGTTGAGTGCGTTGTTGTTAACTTGCCCTCCCAAAACGCTAATCCCACCCGCAACTTTCCCGTCCAAATGCTCAAAACTCATCAAATCCAAGGCATTCTTGAGAGCACCGCTGATGCTACCGTGATACTCCGGCGTTGCCAAAATCAAGGCGTCGGCTTGCTTAACCGCATTCTGCAGCTTTTCCACATCGGGGTAATCGATATAATCATTCTCACCATTGCAGAATGGCAGATTGAGCGATCGCAAATCGAATATTTCAATTTCCGCGCCCAGGGCTTGCGCCCGTTCTGCTGCCACCTTCAATGCTAACTGGCTGTAGGAACCAGCCCGCAAACTTCCACCAATGCCGACAATTTTTACCATAAAGCTTAAAAACAAAAACTGATTTACTAAAGCGTACTCATTACGAGTATGATTAACATAGCAAGTTCGATCGGCAACTGTCAAGTAAAGTTTCCGATGTAGAAAATAGAAGGAAGAACACAAGGTTATGGGTAGGAGGGTGAGTGATCGCCCGGTAAGGGAGAACAGACTCGGATCGTTAACAAGCCGCTATTTTGAGGGGCCTCTTAAGATGCCCGCGAGAGATAAACCCATCCAACACCCGCCATCTTGTTAAAATAAATGAACGTAGCAAACCAAAAGCGGTCAATCTTGGCAGTCTTCAACATTGGGCAAAGCAATATGAAAAATTCTTGGAAACACGCATGGCTGGGGCATCTAGCTGTAAACAAAGACAAGTCGAGCCAGAATCCTAAAAAATCAATTCCAGGACGGAATCTTTGGCGCATCCTGGGCAGTTTGGTGATTTCTCAAGGAATATTGCTCTCGACCCCGGTGTTTGCCGACAGCGCGCCAAACACCATGAGTTACAGCCAACTGATCGACAACATAGAAAAAGGGCAAGTCAGTAAAATCGAAGTAGACGAAACTCAAAAAACTGCCAAGGTTAGGCTAAAAAATCAAAAAAGCGATCAGACCCAATCAGTTAGTCTGTTCGACTACAACAACCGAGAACTGTACTCGCAAATCCGCGCCAAAAAGATTGACTTTGAAGTCAAACAAACAGCCGACAACGCCGCCGCAGTCAGTTTAGTAGTAAACTTGCTAGTGATTTTTGCAGTGTTGGCAGTGTTGATGGCAATCCTGCGCCGATCGACCCAATCTCAAGGAAATGCCATGAACTTCGGCAAATCCAGAGCCCGTTTCCAAATGGAAGCTAAAACCGGCGTGATGTTCGACGACGTAGCAGGCATCGAAGAAGCTAAAGAAGAACTGCAAGAAGTCGTAACCTTCCTCAAAAAACCCGAACGCTTCAACGCCATCGGCGCCAAAATTCCCAGAGGAGTTCTGTTAATCGGGCCTCCCGGAACCGGCAAAACAATGCTGGCAAAAGCCATCGCAGGCGAAGCAGCCGTCCCCTTCTTCAGCATCTCCGGTTCCGAATTTGTCGAAATGTTTGTCGGAGTTGGCGCCTCCCGCGTCCGCGACTTGTTCCGCAAAGCTAAAGAAAATTCGCCCTGCATCGTCTTCATCGACGAAATAGACGCCGTAGGAAGGCAGCGCGGCGCTGGTATCGGCGGCGGCAACGACGAACGCGAACAAACTCTCAACCAGTTGCTGACAGAAATGGACGGCTTTGAGGGTAACAGCGGCGTGATTGTGATTGCAGCTACCAACCGCCCCGACGTTCTCGATACCGCCCTGCTGCGGCCCGGCAGGTTCGATCGCCAAGTAACGGTAGATTTACCCAGTTACAAAGGGCGTTTAGGGATTTTGCAAGTTCACGCGCGCAACAAAAAACTCGACCCAGAAGTTGCCCTAGACACGATCGCCCGCCGCACTCCCGGCTTTTCCGGCGCCGACTTGGCAAACTTGCTCAACGAAGCAGCTATTCTCACAGCGAGGCGTCGCAAAGACACCATTACTAACCTAGAAGTTCACGACGCGATCGACCGGATCACGATCGGGCTTACGCTCAACCCGCTGCTGGACAGCAAGAAAAAGTGGATGACAGCATACCACGAAGTCGGACACGCCCTAGTCGCGACCATGCTCAAAAATGCCGACCCGGTGGAAAAAGTAACGATTATTCCGCGTTCCGGCGGGGTCGAAGGCTTTACTAGCTTTGTGCTCGACGACGAAATGCTCGACAGCGAAGGTTTGAGGAGTCGGGCTTTGCTGTTAAACCGAATTAAAGTAGCTTTGGGGGGACGGGCGGCGGAGGCTGAAATTTATGGCGATGCTGAAATCGACACCGGTGCCGGTAGTGATCTCAGAAAAGTTAGCAGTCTCGCGAGGGAGATGGTAACGCTTTATGGAATGTCGGAGTTGGGGCCTGTGGCTTTGGAAAGTCCGAACAATGAGGTGTTTTTGGGTCAGAGCTGGAATTCGCGATCCGAGTATTCCGAAGAAATGGCAATCAAGATCGATCGCCAAGTCCGGGAAATTGCCTTTGACTGCTACGAAGAAGCTCGCCGAATAATCCGCGAAAATCGGGCTTTGGTAGACAAACTTGTCGAAGCGCTGTTGGATGAAGAAACGATCGACGGCGATGAATTCCGCCAAATTGTCGAGCGGTACACCGAGTTGACCAAAAAAGAGTTGGCACCAACGTAAAGAGTCATTAGTCATTGGTCATTAGTCATTAGTTATTAAAGTTTGTAGTGAGGACTTTAGTCCTCATTACCGAAAAAATAAGGACTTTATTCCTTACTACAAACCAATAAAAATGACTACTAACTAATGACTAATGACTAATGACTACTAACTAATGACCAATTAAGATTGTTGGGAGTACATTTCCCGGAGTACCAAAGCCGGGTCTACCCAGCGGCCGCCGTACTTCAATCCCCAGTGCAAGTGAGGCCCACTCGTGCGGCCCGTCATCCCAACTCTGGCAATTCTCGCACCCGCAGGCACGGTTTGACCTTGCCAAATTTGCACGGTACCTTCGCGATCGGTATAATAACGCCCGCCGTTAGCCGTTAGCACTCGGCCTCTGAGGTGACAGTAGATGTGTTCCCAATTTCCCGATCGCACCACCATACCAGTGCCGCATCGGCCATCTTCCCAAACTTCCACAATTTGCCCGCCCCACCAATTGCGGATATAGCTGCCTTCCGGGGCGGCCAAGTCCAACCCGTAATGAAAATCCCCGCCACGGGGGCCGAAGGGGGAAGTGTATGTTTCAAAGTTTTCGACTGGAAAAGAAGCTTCTTGCCACAAATTACCCGTCGCTACTCTGGTTGGTAAGCCTGACTGAGCTTTGACCACCTGCTGCTGCAAATAAGGGCTGATCAACACAATGCCGATCGAAAGTGCCAGCAGCAGCATTTGTCTGAGACGAAAAAAGCGTTTTGCCGTCAGCGGGCCTCTAGAGTCTTGCAGGATTTTTTTCACGGCTCAAAGTTAAATGTGTGTGCGAGTTTGCGTTGTCTGTTAGGCTCCCATCTTGCACCCTTGTCAATAAAGCTTTCAGGGGCGGGCTTTCGGGCCCACCCCACAAAAAAATCATTCTTTGTGGAACGGGCATCTTGCCCGTTTCTGAGAAGGGTGCAAGATGTAAGTTATGCCAATTCGCTGCAAGATTGGCTTTGAGCTCTACCCGCGATCGCGAATCAGTTTATCAACAACGTGTATCTTACTCCATCCAAAACCCGTGTCAAGGCTTCCGGGTAAATGCCCAGGGGTGATAAAAAAAATTGGCCGAGGAATTCGTGCTGCGGTTGAATTCGATCGAGCTTTTGCTTGACACTATAGTTAAGTTCGGGGATTTTGGATAACATCCAAAATCTCAAATTCATAACACACATCAAGCAATGCTTACTGAAATTTTTCCTTTTAGTTTTGCGATAGATGCAACTGCGATCGCCGGTGCGTCCTTGTGGTCTTTGGCCCTGTACTGGGGCCTGTCACCCCTGACAGAATGGGTAATCCTGCAACTCAACCGCTGGATGAATTTTGCCGAGAGATCCCTCTACACCTCGGAAGCCGAGTTTGAAAGAACCCGCCAAGCCAGAGAAGCTCAAAATGCGTTTTACGCTTCGCTGTTGAGCATTGTGCCCTTTTTGATTGCGGGCGGATTGTGTAATTGGGGCGTAGAATTTTCTCTGGGTACTGGTTGGGCGGTATCTATGGGTACGATCGCCTGTATTGGCGGCGGCGTTTACGAACTCGGCCGCCGTGACGGTCAATCTTAGGCGATTTTAGATTTTGGATTTTGGATTTTGGATTGCTCAAGATATTCGGAGATTTACCAGCCTCTAGAATTGATCGTAAGCTCAAATCCAAAACTCAAAATCTAAAATAGACGAGCAATTACATAAATCTTTGATAGGGCCGATCAACCGCAGATGTAAGGCAGATAAACACAGATAAACGCAGATAATTTTAAGAATAGTTATTGCAGGGTGCGTCAGTTGTACAATCTTCGCTAAATACAGATCGTATTGTTGCTGACGCACCCTACGGCCTCAGATTCACTATCACTAATTATGTAGGCACGCACTGCTCACCTTACGTCTGATTTGGGGATAAATCAAATGAAATACCAACCAGAACCAATATCATTAAATCAAGCCCGCGCCGCCTTCCAAAAAATCTGGGGCTACGACGACTTTCGACCACCCCAAGGAGAAATAGTTAGCAGTTTATTAGCCGGAAAAGATACAAATATAATTATGCCGACAGGTGGCGGCAAATCAATCTGCTTTCAACTGCCAGCTTTGTTACAAACAGGCTTAACGTTGGTAGTTTCGCCGTTAGTCGCACTGATGGAAAATCAAGTGCAAGAATTGCGCGATCGCAATCTGCCCGCTTCCCTCCTCCACAGTCAATTGCCAACAGCGCAGCGCCGACAAACTATGCAGTCGCTGCAACAAAACAAATTAAGATTGCTGTACCTGTCTCCCGAAACGTTACTCAGCAAACCTGTTTGGGAAATTATCAGTCAGCCCCACATCCAAATCAACGGTTTAATATTAGATGAAGCTCACTGTTTAGTGCAGTGGGGTGATACTTTTCGACCAGCTTACCGCCGTTTGGGAACAGTGCGGTCGGCGTTGTTGAAAGCTAAACCAGCAAACAGTAAAATTGCGATCGCCGCTTTCACCGCTACCGCCAACCCGGAAGCCCAGCAGACAATCAAAAATGTCTTGCAACTGCAAAAACCCGAAGCATTTCTGCTAAGTCCCTACCGTTCTAACCTGCACCTGCAAGTGCAGACAGTCTGGACGCCGAGAGGACGCAAACAGCAGTTATTAAATTTTATTAAAGAGCGACAAAAACAAGCAGGTTTAGTCTATGTCCGCACCAGAAAAGATAGCGAAAATTTGGCGGATTTGTTGGAAGCAGCAGGTTATGAAACAGCAGCATATCATGCAGGTTTGAGTCCAGAATCACGACGAAAAATAGAAACAGCTTGGCTGAACAATGAGCTTAAATTCGTGACTTGTACCTCAGCATTCGGTATGGGAATTAATAAGCCCGATGTCCGGTGGGTTGTTCACTTTCAAGCACCTTTGCTATTATCGGAATACATTCAGGAAATTGGTAGAGGCGGACGCGACGGCAAATCGGCGATCGCCCTGACATTGATTAGCGAACCCACGGGTTTGCTTTATCCCGAAGATAAACAAAGAAAGGAATTTTTTCAAGATAAATTGCGATCGCAATACCGAGAAGCTCAGCAATTAGCCAAAAAACTGCCAGTTAAAGGCGATATAGAAGCAGTTTCCCGCGAATTCCCCGAAAGCGATCTCGCCCTTTCAATCTTGCACAGCAGCGGACAATTAACATGGCAAGATCCTTTTAATTATGCGATCAATAAATCTCCACAGCAAAAAGCGGAAAAATTAAATTTTACCGCAGCCGAAGAAATGGCAAAATATCTCAAACATCGCGAGTGCAGGTGGCAATTTTTGCTGCAAGCTTTTGGGTTTGCCAAGGAAGCTATATCAATGCGCTGCGGCCACTGCGATAATTGTCGATAGAATTGACGATTATACTCAAACGACTTAACCACTCCCATCCAAGAAACCGGATTTTTTACCGAATCTGCAGACCCAAAGGAAGCATTACTGTGGAAAAAACTGGGGTTGGGACTTACTGGTGCTCGCGAACGAACTCACAGATGTTATGATTAAGATATTTGCTTTACACGCTTGGCAAAAAATAGTAAAAAGTAAATGAGAGAAACAGACACTGCGGCACAGATTTACACAGTAGAAAATACAGAGGAATTCGATCGCAGTAATGTCAATCAGCGATTAGATATTTGGCTGTCAAACCAGATACCGGACTTATCCCGATCGCGAATCCAAACCCTCATATCACAAGGCAACGTCAAAGTCAACGACGAAACCTGCACCTCGAAAAAAATATCAGTAAAAACGGGCGATCGCATCCAAATTATCCTACCCGAAATCCAAGCCACAAACTTGCAGCCCGAAGCAATTCCCCTTGACATTCTCTACGAAGACGACAGCCTAATTATCATCAACAAACCAGCCGGATTAGTCGTCCACCCAGCCGCCGGACACCAAGACGGTACATTAGTCAACGCCCTCTTAGCCCACTGTCCCCTAGCAGAAATAGGCGGAGTTCAGCGGCCGGGAATCGTGCACAGATTAGACAAAGATACAACGGGTGCGATCGCGATCGCCAAAACTGACATTGCCCACCAACACCTGCAAGCCCAACTCAAAACTAAAACCGCCCGCCGCGAATATTTAGGCATAGTTTACGGGGCTCCCAACACCGAAACAGGCACAATAGACCTACCCATAGGGCGGCATCCCACAGACCGCAAAAAAATGGCAGTAGTACCAGTAGAAAAAGGCGGTCGCCCCGCAGTTACTCACTGGACAATCAAAGAAAGAATCGGCAACTATTGCTTAATGCACTATCAATTAGAAACCGGCCGCACCCATCAAATTCGCGTGCATACAGCCGAAATAAAACATCCGATTGTCGGCGACCCGATGTACAGTTCCAACCGTTCCATCGGCGTCAATTTAACCGGACAAGCCCTCCACGCATGGCGGCTGACATTGCAGCATCCAATCTCGGGAGAATTAATAGAGGCGAGCGCACCTTTGCCCAATCAATTCAACACCCTGCTAAAAATATTGCGGTTGCGGGCTAATATTTGATAATTGGTATAGCAGTCACCAAAGCTTTTAGGGCAAGTCGCCATCAGGGGTTGAGAATTTTATCTACCTTGATTGCTTTGTTCAACATTCCCTCCAGGATATTGTTTCTACCTTAAATTTTTTTAATAGCACCAGTATCAATTAGATGCTAGTACAAGTCTGGGATGTTACTGGTCTGTACAAATTTGTTGATGTCAAACCTATCAAGGTAGCGGTTTGTCTCATTTCTCCCAATCTTATCTACTTTTAGAGGTGCGAGCGAGTTCTTGCAACCCTGATACCAGATTGCCCAGTTCCATGACGTAAGCACCCCTAATCTTCTTTGTGTTGCTAAAACTAACCTTAGCATCGCTAAATACAACTACTGGAGTGACCTTGGTTAACTTCTTAGCTTTTTTGATAGCCGTGACTTCTTTGGCAATCTGTGCCAGAAAGTCTTTCTCAAAATCTCTCAATTTCCCGTAAGATAGACGCTTGAGCACATCCCCATCCAACAGAACTACGGTTGAGTGAGACTTCACATCAAGGATAAAATTGACCCCTTTAGGCGATCGCAGCCACACATCGATATCGCCTACTTCCGGCAATCTTAAGTTGTACTCAGCTATCCATCCAGATTGGATTAGGGACTCCAAAACTTGCTGAATCTTTTCTTCACCACAGGCCCCTTGGTCAAATCTTTGAGACGACTTCCAAAACGTTTTGCCGTCCTCAATGAACGGAAGGGCGATTAATGCCCCTATCACAAGAGCCGCGACCAAAAATAAAGGATTAAAAGGTGCTACCACGTATATCAGCAGTGGCAACAACATCAACCCTGTTGCGGCACCGTACCTGTATAAGGCTTTGGCACGAAGCTGTTTAGCATGGCGACGCAATGGTTTTCCAGCATCTTCGTTATATTGCGGCTGCATAAATGCACCTATGCACTTAGAGTTGACAATGGGAAAAGGTCGAATTATTTTTATTCCTTCTTCCTTCTTCCTTCTTCCCTCTTCCTTCTTCCTGACATCCGTTACATCCGTTACATCCGTTACATCCGTTACAGAATCCGTTGCCGAACTTCCCTCTTCCTTCTTCCTAATGACAAAAAATTATGAGTCCCGAGTTTTGGATTCCAAGTTTAGTAAAAAACTCAAACCTCAAAACTCAAGACTCAAAACTCTTTCAGCCTAAAAGCCGATCGATTCAGTCGATCGCCCGACACAAATAATTGCATCAGGGCAGCATCAATTACCGGCGACGGGGAACCATCGTGTCGATATTGATATTAGCCAGTGGCACGCGCTGCGGGGGAGTAGCAGGCAGCGGGATATTGCGCGCCATACCCAAATAGTTCGACGGATCGCCAGCCTTGGGCTGCTGTTCTTGAGGAACAAAACGGCGGACACTTGTCTGCCAGATGATTTGCGGGAAGCCAAGCTGCGAACGGTGGTACTCACCGTAGCGGGGCGTCTTCAAGTTGAAAGGAGTGTCCCCTCCAACTCGCTGAGGCAAAATTCGGCGCTGTTGGTAAGGTATTGTGTCATAGCCGAACTTTTCCAGGTACTCTTCGCTATTGACCAACTCGTCAATAAAGCCTTGAGGCCCCTTATTGGCTACCACGATCGACCAAGCAATCTTTTCGCGTTCGCTGTAAACATCCCGGCCCAAAATGCGCTGCACGCACATTTCCACAAACCGATAGTTGCTGTTAGTTTGATAATTCCGCTCCAAGAAAGGAGCCGAAGTCGCCAAACCGCGAATAAAATCCCGCACCGTAATTTGGCCGAACTTGAGTTGCGACTCCAAAGACTTTTGGCGGTTGCTCTTGAGGATTTGGTGTTCGCTGTAAATCTGGCGATATCCAGCCCAAATCAAATTATCCATGTCTCCAGGCGAGAGCACATTTTCAGTTGTGAAAATTCTCGGCTGCTCGTCGCCGCCTACTTCAAAACCAGCAACGCGCTGGTTTTGGCTCTTGGGGGCGTAGCTTAATAAAGGAAGCGCCACGTTAAAATCTCCGTTATCTCAAATTTCAGAAATAGTTGACACCGCGAGCTGCCAGCATAACGGATACAACTAACCAACATACAGATTAGGGGATTCCCGCAATCTAAATCTGATTTTCCTGAATTTTTGCAACAATCTGTAACATTTGTTGACTTTGGGGAAGGGAGAAGGAAGAAGGAAGAGGGAAGAAGGAAGAGGGGAGAGGGAAGAGGGAAGAGGGAAGAAGAGAGTTCTGGCACAAGTCAAATTCACGCCCCGCAAGTCCCCCCTTATTAAGGGGGAAACAAGAATAATCTTGCCCCCTCCCCTTGCTAAGGGGAGGGTTGGGGTGGGGTGCTTTGTATTTTTGCAAGAGTTCTAAGGAAGAGGGAAGAAGGAAGAAGGCAGTTATGCAGAAAGAAGGCTCGTTCCCCGGAAGCGGGCAGGAACGCCGCTCGGCGAGGCTCTGCTTCGTCAAACAGGAGGCAAACGGCTCCCGCCAAGCATTCCCAGGCAAAGCTGGGAGAACGAGCTTAAGAGCCGGGGAACGAGCTTACAAATTACCAGCCCAGAGCCGAATAAAACTCGCTGCCGGTCACTCGATCTGCTGCGGGTTCTGATGTTGCATCCGAGTCTGGTTGCACCCGAATTTCGGTACAAAAAGTCGATGTGCTGAAACCGCCAAAGCGCTTTACGGTACTCGTCCGCATCCGCACGTTCGGATTAGGAAACCAGAAACGCTCGATCGAACTCATCGTCTCGTATTCCGTAATCAGCAGCAGCCCATCCTCATCATCCATCTCAAAACGACCAGCCACCGGCACAATTTCCGCATAGCCCCGTTCGCGCAACATCAAGCCCTGCCGGGGATTTTCAGGATCGGGGACGATCGCGAAAACCGTAGACCCTTTATGATTCTCATCATCCTTATCCCACGCCATCGAGCCGTGCCAAGTCACAAAAGCCCCCCCAGCAGCCCGGCTCGGATCGACTTCGTGCATCTTGCAAATCTCGGCGACTCGCGCGTCATCCGCACCCAGCGCCGTTACCTGAATATTTGAATCCCCAATCTCCGCTTGGCGGAAAGCGAGGTGGTGAGTGCTGCGCTGAGAACGCCACTCCCCAGCACTGCTTTGAAAAAACTCCATGGCATCCATACGAACTAGCTCCTTTGGCTTAGGCTTCCCTGTCTTTACGCCTTTTTATGATAAAGCTCCCCCCACTTAGATGTACTTTTGCTACACAAATTAGTCTCAAAATGTCTACTTTGGACATATTGTCAAGCGAATGTTATGATAGTTTACAATGTAGGAGACACAACAAATCCTGCGAAACGTCATTCCGATCAATTTCGCATCAATCTCAGCAAACTGGAGGAGCGATTTTATGGATATGCCTACAACCAGCCTCAGCATGGAACAGCAGTTCAAACTGCAAGTGCTACGCGAAGAAGTCAAAAGGTTAAGCCAAGACCAAGCTCAGGAATATTTGCTCGAAGTTATGCGGCAAAACATGGTTAAAGAAAACCTGTTCAAGCATTGGATGAAGAATATGTGAACCCCTCAAGCATTTCTTCACAAAAATCAGCGGCTTGTATCTGCAAAAAGTGCGATCGAGCTATTAAACATAAAACCCAGAATCCCGCTTTCTTGGAGAAAGCGGGATTCTCTATTCAGAAAAGTTTTATGCAGTTTTTTTTGTAGCTACCAAACTCAGCAAATTAAATGTTTTTAGTCTCTTAAAGAGGGACGATAGTTTGTGTAGCGACAGGTTTCAACCTGTCGGGGACTCAACCAAAACGGCCGCTCACATAATCTAAAGTAGACTCTTCCTTCGGACTTTGGAAAATTACCTCAGTCTTGTCACACTCCACAAGATAGCCAAACCGCTTCCCATCGTCAGAAAGTTTAGCATTGAAAAAAGCAGTCAGGTCAGAAACCCGAGAAGCCTGCTGCATATTGTGAGTAACGATCACAATCGTATACTTCTCCTTGAGTTCCCGCATCAACTCCTCAATCTTAATCGTAGAAATCGGGTCAAGAGAAGCGCAAGGTTCATCCATTAACACTACATCAGGATTAATCGCGATCGCCCTAGCAATACACAAACGCTGCTGCTGGCCGCCCGAAAGAGAAAAACCGCTTTGCTTCAACTTATCCTTCACCTCATCCCACAAATAAGCTTGGCTGAGCGATTTTTCCACCAGCTCATCCATATCCCCCTTATAATTGTTCACCCTCGCACCGTAAGCAATGTTGTCATAAATCGACTTCGGGAAAGGATTCGGCTTTTGAAACACCATCCCAATCTTGCGGCGCACCTCCACAGCATCAATATCAGGATCGTAAAGATTTTGACCCTGGTAATCAATTCTACCCTCTAAACGAAAACCGCTAACTAAATCGTTGAGGCGGTTAAAACATCGCAGGATTGTACTTTTACCGCAGCCCGACGGCCCAATCAAGGCAGTAATGCGATTTTTAGGAATCTCCATTGAAACATTTTTAACCGCGTGAAAACCGCCGTAAAAAATATTGATATTTTCTGTCCGTAAAACTGTTTCCGCTTGCTTGTCTAAATCCATCATCATACAGGTAACAATCCAATCGAATTTTACAAATGACCAATTACAACCGACCAATTACAACTGACAAATGACCCATAACAACTGCTGTCAACTGTCAACTGTCAACTGTCAACTGATTAATACACTTTTTTGTGAGTAGCCCAGCGAGAAAGAATACTCGTCAATAAAACCATCAACACCAAAATCAAAGATGCAGCCCAAGCCAATTCTTTCTGAGCCTTAAAAGGAACCGTTGCAAAGTTGTACACCAAAACCGAAAGACTCGGAGTTGGCTTATCAAATCCTGCCGGCCAAAAAGGCGAATTTAGCGCCGTGAAAATCAAAGGAGCAGTTTCTCCAGCAGCGCGAGCAATTGCCAACGTCACGCCCGTTAAAATAGCCGGAATTGCCGCAGGCAAAACCACCTGCAACACCGTCTGATAATTAGAAGCACCCACCCCAACCGACGCCCATCTAATATCTTGCGGGACGATTTGTAGAGCTTCGTCAGTAGTCCGCACAATCGTGGGCAACATCAGCACAGCCAGCGCCGCACCCCCTGCAATTGCCGAAAAACCTCCCATATTTACCACGAACAAACCGTAGGCAAATACCCCGGCAATAATCGAAGGAACGCCGCTGAGTACATTAGTAGCAAAGCGCACCCAGCGAGCAACTTGACCGCTGCTGAATTCCGACAAATAAACGGCTGCCAATACACCAAAAGGCACAGCAATTAAAGAAGCAATTCCTACCGTCATCAATGTACCGAGAATTGCATTAGCAATACCGCCTCCCGATAGTCCGGGCGGTGGTGGCAGCTTGGTAAACAAGTCTAAATTCAGGCGATTGAAACCTTGTACGGTGACGTAGTAAAGCACTGCAAACAAAGGCAGCAGAGTGAGTGCCAGACTAGCTCCAGCCAGTACAGTCATCCCCAGACTAAACAGCGCTTGTGGGCTGTTTTTAACCTTCTTCAAACTTCCTGTTTTCGATACCAAAGGATTCTCATCGGAGACGCTATTTGACATAAACTAAAACTATGTAGGAAATTGCGGCCAACTTCTAGTTGTACTTCGCTCTTACTCGAGAAACAATCCACTCTGCCAAAATATTAACAATCAGCGTCAGAATAAACAGAATTAGCCCCGTGTACATCAGAGCCGCCACTTGCAATCCCGAAGCTTCGGCAAATTGATTTGCCATCAAAGAAGCAATAGTATTTGCAGGAGCTAGCACAGAAGCACTTAACTGATTGGAATTGCCAATTAACAGAGTTGCGGCCATTGTTTCTCCCATTGCGCGACCGAGCCCGAGCATAATTCCGCCGACAATGCCGGAAAAAGCCGCCGGTACGAGTACCCTAAAAATGGTTGTCCAGCGAGTAGCTCCCAAACCGAGAGATGCTTGCCGCAAATCGGGCGGGAGACTTGCCAAAGAGTCGCGGGAGATAGCAGTAATAATGGGCAAAGTCATGATTCCCAAAATTACTCCGGCTGGCAACATTCCCGGGCCGACTGGCGGAGTGCTAAAAATCGGCAGCCATCCGAAGTTACCGTTGAGAAACTTTCCGACAGTGCTAATAATGGGAATCAATACAGCAATTCCCCACAAACCGTAGACTACGCTGGGAATGGCAGCTAAAAGTTCTACTAAAAAAACCAAAGCTGTACGCACTGGCAGCGGCAAAAAATCTTCACTTAAGAAGATGGCAGTCCCTACTCCTAATGGTACAGCAATTAGGAGCGCGATCGCCGAACTGACGATCGTCCCGTAAATCATCGGCAGCGCACCGTACTCTTCTTTAACCGGATTCCAGCTACTGCCAAACAGAAAGCCCAAACCGTACTGTTGAATCGCAGGTAAAGCCCTGTAACCAACGGTGAGCGCGATTGCCAGCAAAATTACACCAACTCCTATGCCCAAAATCCGCGTGAGCCAGATAAAGCCTCGATCTAAGGATTTTTCTGCCCCAGAGCGCGATCGGCTCTCTGATTGAGCGCTGTGATTATCTGAAATCATAGAAAAAAAAACCAAATATATAGTAGCGAAAAATAGCCTGTTTCAGAAAAAGCTAGAAGGAAGCAGAAAGAAAGACCATAAATAAAATCAAAGAGGGGCGGGTTTATTAATCCCCTGACTTTTCAACAAATATTTCTGGTAAAACCCGCCTCTACAGAAATATCTCTCTTTTTTTCTTCCGTCTGCCGTCTTCCTTCTTCCTTCTTCCCTCTTCCTTCTTCCTTCAATTGCTATTGGGCAACCTCAATCTTGTAGTCTGCGCTGATGCCGTCAGCGGCCGCGGCTACTTTTTCTTTAACGCTTTGGGGCAGAGGAACGTAGCCCAATTCGGAACTAACTTTTTGACCTTCAGTTAAGCCGTATTCAACCATTGCCTCGATGGCTTTGGCTTTGTTGGGGTCAGTAACTGTTTTGGGGACGAGCATCCAAGTGTAGGTGACAATTGGATAGGATTGAGCGCCTTCGGGGTCTTCGATAAATGCTCGCAGGTTTTCCGGCATGGGCACAGTTGCTAAAGCTTGAGAAGCTGATTCGTCGGTAGGTGCGACAAAGCTGCCTGCTTTGTTTTCCAAAGATGCAAATTTGACATTGTTGTTTTTGGCATAGCCGTATTCTATGTAGCCGATGCTGCCGACGGTTTGCAGAATTTGGGCTGTGACGCCTTCGTTGCCTTTTGCGCCTACGCCTACGGGCCACTCTACTGTTTTGCCGTCGCCTACTGCACTTTTCCAGTCGGGGCTGATGGCACTCAGGTGTTTGGTGAAGACGGCGGTGGTACCGCTACCGTCGGAACGGTGGACGATGGTGATGGCTTGGTCTGGCAATTTAGCGGTCGGGTTGGCGGCTGCTATTCTGGGATCGTTCCAGTTGGTAATTTTACCGGCGAAGATATCTGCGTAAACATCCCGTGGCAGTTTCAGTGGTTCGGTTAAGTCTGGCAGGTTGTAGCCGATGACGATGCTGCCGGCTGTCATGGGCAGCAAGATCACGCCTTTGTCGGCTGGAACTTTGGCGATTTCGTCGTCTTTCATGCCGGTGTCGCTGGCCCCAAAGTCTACTGTGCCTTTGGTAAATTGTTCGACTCCGGCGCCGCTGCCTACAGATTGATAGTTAATTTGTACTTTGGGGTTGGTTTTGTTGAAGTCTTGAAACCAACGCTGGTACAGAGGGGCGGGGAATGAGGCGCCGGCTGCGGTGATGGCTACGTCTGAGGCTAGGGCGAGTTTGGTGTTTTCCGCTGTGCCTGTGGCTGCAACGGGGGAAGCGCCGGGTGATGCTGCGGTGTCGCCGGGGCTGGGGCTGCTGCTCGCGTTTGGGCTCTCACTGCGGCAAGCTGCTACACTGAGGGCGATCGCCATTACGGTAATTGCTGTAGTCAGACGCTTTGGATTAATCAAGTTGAGACGAAAAAGCATAGGTATAAAAAATCTGCGATCGTTATATGGGTGTCCCGCATCAGCATAGCGCGCAAAAGTAAAGATTAGGTTAAGAATCTTTACACTTAATCGCCATTTAATATTAATTAATATTATTAATGTTATTGAGGAGCTTGACAATCGTGATTTTATAAGATAAGCGCAAGATAAAGTGGTACGGAAACCAGCATTCGATCGCCCGATCGCGAAAAAGTCCCGATTAAATTATCACAAGATCCAGGCTTGAGAACCAGAAAACCATACAATGGTGGTTGTTTTGACAGTAGTGCTAGTATTAATAATTTAAAAGCTGCGGGCATTGAAGCTTGCATCTGACAAATACATTTTGACGAATGCTGTTTGATGATATAGCAACCGCCCTGACGGTTAGGACGTTCTTAATTGCACAAACATAAACGGTCGATTGCAACTTCGGTCTTCCTTCTTTCTTCTGCTATAATGCCTGCTCCTATTGAACTAATCTGGGCTGTTATTGGTTTGCTCCTGACGATAGGAGGCACTTTTTTGCCTGCATCTGTCACAATTCCGATTGGGTTGTGGGACGATCGAGGACTTCAGGCCTACTCTTTAGGTGTTACCTATCAAATTGGAGCCGTCTTGCTAGTAGGCTGCATGGGGGGGAAAAATGCTGCGGCTCTCTCGCAAATTGCCTATTTGGCATTAGGATTAACTGGGTGGCCAGTTTTTTCTCAAGGCGGCGGCATCGGCTATCTCAAAGAAGCGAGTTTTGGGTATTTGCTGGGTTTTGTGCCTGGTGCTTGGGTGTGCGGCTGGGTGGCTTTTAAGGTGGCTTCGCGGCTGGAATCTATGGCTTTTAGCTGTTTGTGCGGTTTGTTCACTGTTCACGCGATCGGCTTAATTTATCTAATTTTTACTTACTGGCTGCCTCCGGCAAAAAAAACACCTTTATTCGATGAGATTCTTAAATATTCGGTTTATCCCCTGCCGGGACAATTGGCGGTAGTTTGTGCGATCGCAGTGCTGTCATTTACTTTGCGCCGTTTGATGTTTTATTAATTGCGAAGGAAGAAGGAAGTTCGGCAACGGATTCTGTAACGGATGTCAGGATGAAGGATGAAGGATGAAGGATGAAGGATGAGGTAACTGGTAATTGTGCAAAATAAGGTTATACTATACATTGCGAAACGGGAGAGTCATCTCGCTGCGGCTCGGATTGCTTTGCTGCACTGCATTCTGCTCGCGATGACAAGTGAGATTGGAGTAAATTCTCTCATGCCCGATGCCCCATTTTCTATTGCTTAATTCATGCGTTTTAAAAGAAATCCCTTGTTCTGGATTGCTGCGGTTATCAGTTTAGTTTTAGACCACCTGACTAAGTTTTGGGTGGTACAAAATTTTGACTTGACACTTCCTCCGCAGACGCAGCCGCTGTTACCTGGGGTGTTTCACTTCACTTATGTTGTTAATACTGGTGCCGCTTTTAGTATGTTCAGCAATGGCGGGGCGATGTGGTTGCGCTGGCTGTCTTTGGGCGTTAGTGTGGGATTGATGGTGCTGGCTTGGTTCGGGCCGCGAATTAACCGCTGGGAACAAGCTGGCTACGGTTTGATTTTGGGGGGAGCACTGGGGAATGGGATCGATCGATTTGTTTCGGGCCACGTTGTAGATTTTATCGATTTTCGGCTGATTCGGTTCCCCGTATTTAATCTAGCCGATGTGTTTATTAATGCTGGGATTATCTGTTTGCTGATTGCAACTTTTAACAGTGCACCGCCTACTCCGACTACTCCGAGAACTCAGGACGATCGCAATTCTATTTCAGAGTAACTTTGAAGAAGCAAGAAGGAAGTTCGCCAACGGATTGGCATTATTGGGATGTCACGGATGTAACAGCTAACTAACGGTAGGGTGCGTCAGGGGGGAGATTCTTAGTTTGTGGTCGCCACATTCAACCCTGAGGCACCCTACAATGACTTTGGTAATGGCTTAAAATGAGATAAGAACAGACCTATTGTTAAAACTAAATTTGCCCGTGACTCCTAATCCCTTTGCTCAAGAACGCTTACTATTTGCCCCAGCAACGCCCGATACTGATGCTATCCCGACTATTTTTGCTTTTCCCAACGAGTACACCGTGGGTATTACCAGTCTCGGCTATCAGATAGTGTGGGCAACTTTGGCTGTGCGATCGGATATTGAAGTGGGCCGTTTATTTACTGATATCCGGGAACAACTTCCCCGAAATCCCGAATTACTGGGATTTTCGCTTTCTTGGGAACTAGACTATGTAAATATTCTTAATTTATTGGAATCTCTAGAAATTCCGATTTGGGCGTCAAAACGAACTGATAATCATCCGATAGTATTCGGCGGTGGCCCGGTTTTTACTGCTAATCCCGAACCTTTTGCCGATTTTTTTGATGTGATTTTGCTGGGAGATGGCGAACATCTCATTGACAATTTTATTGATGCTTGTAAAGAAGTTCGTAAAGCAGACAGATTAACTAAATTGCGGCATTTAGCTCAAGTTCCGGGAGTTTACGTTCCCAGTTTGTACGAAGTAACTTATCTGGATGCGGCTGAGGGTATTAAATCGATTCAGCCTGTCGATTCGGGAATTCCCAGCATGGTTGAAAAACAGACTTATCGCGGCAATACTTTATCTGCTTCGACTGTGGTGACAGAAAAAGCAGCTTGGGAAAATATTTACATGGTGGAAGTGGTTCGGAGTTGTCCGGAAATGTGCCGTTTTTGTTTGGCAAGTTATCTGACTTTGCCGTTTAGAACTGCGAGTTTGGAGGGTTCGCTAATTCCGGCGATCGATCGCGGTTTAGCTGTGACTAATCGTTTGGGTTTGTTGGGTGCTTCGGTCACTCAGCACCCGGAATTTGAAGCGTTGCTGGATCATTTGAATCATCCAAAATACGACGGCGTGCGTCTGAGTCTTTCTTCGGTACGGACGAATACGGTGACAGTTAAATTGGCCGAAATATTGACCAACAGAGACAGCAAATCTGTGACAATTGCGGTGGAAAGCGGGAGCGAGCGCCTCCGCAAAATCGTCAACAAAAAACTCACAAATGACGAAATAATTCAAGCTGCTATCAATGCTAAGGCGGGCGGCTTAAAGGGAATTAAACTTTACGGGATGGCGGGAATTCCCGGCGAACAAATGGAGGATTTAGAGGAGACGGTGGAGATGATGCGGGCGATTAGAAAAGCCGCTCCCGGTTTGCGGTTGACTCTGGGATGCAGCACTTTTGTCCCGAAATCTCACACTCCTTTTCAGTGGTTTGGAGTGAATAAAGATGCGGAGAAGAGGCTGAAGTTTTTAGATAAAGAATTGCGTAAGCTGGGTTTAGAATTTAGACCTGAAAGCTATAACTGGTCTGTGATTCAGGGTTTGTTGTCAAAGGGCGATCGGCGGTTGTCTCGACTGTTGGAATTAGTGCGGCATTACGGCGATACTTTGGGCAGTTATCGGCGGGCATTTAAGGAGTTGCGGGGACAGTTGCCTGAGATGGATTTTTATGTTTTTCAAGAGTGGGAATTGGATCAGGTTTTGCCTTGGAGTCATTTAAAAGGGCCGCTACCGGAAGCGACTTTGAAGAAGCATTTGGCTGAGGCGATGAGTCATACAACACGACAGCCAAATCAAGAATGTGAGAATTCACTAAGTCGCGTTTAGTAAATTAGATTATAATAGCCTCATGCGTGTTATTAGCCGTCATAGCCGAAATCACTCTGGCATAAGGCTCACGGTAACAGCAATAGATCTCAAATGGGTTCTATATTTCAAAGCTCAAATTCATTGGATCTAAAAATTTTTGAGGGTCTACTCTTATGAAATGGAAAAAATTCATCCTTACACTCCTAGTTATTTTGCCAGTTTCAGGTACTTTTCATAAGATATCTGCTTCCTATGGAAACACAATATTCATCGCCCAAGAGAATAGAGAACCAGATAAGTTGGAACTTTGCTATATTGCCCAATCGTTTAGGAAAATCGAGGACTTAGAATTTGTTACTATAATTGACTATAAGGCTCTCAGTAGAGATGCAGGACAGGGCTACGGAGCAAAATGGAAAAATAAAGACAATACTCTCGATTTATATCTGTACGATCTTAATTATCAAAATATTGGAAATTTTTTGGATTCTCCTTTTGTACAAGAAGCACTTAATTCAGCTATAGAAGGAGTTAGATACGCTCTTCAAAGGGGAATATACCAAAAAGCAGATATTGGAGTCACTTCCACTCGGGAATTCGGTGAATTCAAGTTTTTGTTTGTACCGATAAAAATTTTAGTTTCTGGAAGACAGGCAGAATCTGTAATTATCTTGACTGTACTTCAAGGGCGGTTTTTCAAAGTTCGTTTAACATCTTTTGAAGAAAATCCAAAACAAAAAATAGAACGTATTCTTACTAAATTGCCTCAACTCATCCCCACAAAATCCAAAGTAGCTAGTAACTGTCCTACTGACCCATCCTAAGTTCACCTTTGGCAAACTCGAAATTATTTTGGGGAATTTGGGAGATTGTCAATCAGTTGGAAATTGAGTCTTTGAATTAAGGATAGACTATGGCTCTGGTTTCCGAATTTATTTGGGAAAAATAGGAATGACAATTGTGATTCTCATCTGCGGAGGCGATAAAAGCACTCAAGACAGAGATATCCGCCAAGCTAAAGAATACTGGACAGATTATAGGAGTTAAGACAATGCCTAAAAGCCTACCTTATCATCTATTTTTGATTGAATATCTCAGAAAAAAGCCCGAACTAGCAGCAGCCTATATAACGGCGACATTAGAGGAGGAAGAGCCGGAACCTGAACTGCTAAAACGAGCTATCAGCGAGGTAGCAGAAGCTTTCGGTCAACCAAAAATGACTCCCGAACAATATAAATTGCACTTAAAAAAACTGGATGAATTGCTGTCGCAGCAATGAAGTGATGCGATTTATAATCGGGGAACTTGGCTGAATGCTTTGGGATTGAAACTAACAGTTGCTGTTTGTACTGATACAGAGGATAATACTGCAAATGCTGAAACGCGATCGCACTTAACTGTCTAGCCCAACGATACAATGCCTAATTTTAAATATTCGTCGCTGATTAATGCCACTGTTGAAGCAGTCTGGAACTTTCACGAAAGACCGGATATTCTGCAACTTTTGACTCCGCCTTGGCAACCGGTGAAAATCATTCGCCGCGAAGGGGGACTCGATGTGGGTGCTGTATCAGAATTTCGCCTGTTATTGGGGCCGATTCCTGTAAAATGGGTGGCGACTCACACTGAGTGCGAACAATATCGCTTGTTTGTTGATGAACAAACTGAGGGGCCGATGGCAGGTTGGACTCACCGACACGAGTTTACCGCAGAAAATGGCAAGACTAGATTGACAGATGCGATCGCATTTTCGATACCGGGCGGCCCGATTGTGGATTTATTGTTAGGTTGGTGGGTGGAAATGCGGTTAACAGATATGTTTCGCTACCGCCACGAAGTCACAAAAAGAGAGTGCGAGAAAGATGCAAACAACGGCTGAATATTACTGTGCTTTCTGCGGCGAACCGAGTACAACTTTTGTTGATATCAGCGCAGGTATGGAGCAATCTTATATCGAAGATTGTCAGGTTTGCTGTCGCCCGAATGTTCTTTATGTCCGAATAGATGAAGATACTCTCGATATTGAAATAGATACTGACTATCAAGAATAAGCGACTATAAAAATGTATGAATTGGATTTCAAGCTGACTTGGTATAATTCATAAATTTTGAAGCTGCTGCTTCGACAAAAGCCCGAAAAATTCCGCAGTGGGCGAGACTTTTGGGCGACAGTTCTGGATGCCACTGAACTGCTACCATCCAAGGGTGATATTTGTACTCCATTGCTTCTATCAAACCGTCAGGTGCTCTGGCTACAATTTGCCAACCGGGAATCATTGTTTGCACGGCTTGATGGTGCCAAGAAACAACTTTTGTTGCAGTTGTTCCCATGATTTTTGCTAGCCTGCTGTCTGGCTCAATTTTAATGATATGCTCGATCGGGCAAATCGGGTTTTCTTGTCGGTGATTAATCTCGTCTCCGTAAGCATCCGGTACGTGAACGACCAAATTGCCCCCGCTAGCTACGTTTAGGATTTGCATTCCCCGGCAAATCCCCAACACAGGTATGTCAGCCCTCAAAGCTAGCTTTGCTAAGTTTAATTCAAAATTGTCGCGTTCTGCATTAACCGAGTAAACTGTGCGATCGACATAACCGCCATAAAGTTCTGGGTTAATATCTCCGCCCCCCGAAAAAATCAAACCGTCTACTGCATCAAAAATACTAGCCGGATCTAATTGATTGGGCGGCAGCAAAATCGGAATGCCACCAGCCGCCTGAACTGCATCAATATAAGCTCCATTTAAGCGATATTCGCCTGCTGAACAGCGGTTGTATGTTGTGATGCCAACGATAGGAAATTTTTTCATTTGCTAGAGACTGGGAGATAATTATTTAGATTAATACTCAGATTTGGCACTATTTGTAATCAGTGTTTCCTGGGGGGGCTAGAAGCCCACCCCACAATAAAACTTACTTACTTATTGTGAAACAGGCATCTTGCCTGCTTCTTGCCGGATTTCTTGTGATTCCTAGATTAAACTGAGCATTCCCTGCGCTGCTGTCTAATTTGTAACAGTTTCAGTATTAGTTTCCGGCAGCGGTTTGCGCGTGCACAGATAAGCCAGCGGCCCGAACAGCGGCACTAATGTCACTGCCCAAAATGCTGCGACATTCTGCATTCCTCGGCGCGCCATGTCGTCTGCCAATAAGGCAGGAAATAGCAGGCAAAGCATACAAAAATCTAAACTCATTACGTGGATAAAACGGTTGGTTTGCCACTGTCCAATAAAATCAGACCAATCGCCTTTTGTCAAGCCAAAGGCAACTAAAGCAGCAGCAGCTAATGTTAAGAAAATTCCCGTAAAGCGGGAGTCTAATATCTTTAAAAAGATATTTTTATGACCGGGAAATTCAGGATTCGGTTCGCGCAGGGCTAAATAAGGCAGCAAGGCAACGGCGCCGACGCCAAAGGATAAAGTGGCAAATAGCCATGCAGGTATTTTCTGCCCCCTGCCGTCAGCAAATAAGACGCAACTGTAGATGAGCGGCCAGACTCCCATGATGTTGAATAACGCTACAATTAAAGGGTTGATGTCTGCTATTTTGCCTGTGGAAATATTGGTAATTAGTGTGATGGTTTTTTCTGGGCTGTCGGGTGGTGCAAATACAAAGGCGTAGGTGAGAAATGCAATCCAAATCAGCCAAAATCCAATTTTTCGGAACATAGTTAGTTTTCTTTACTTCTAATATTACTATAGCAAGCTTAAAGGGTTTTTGAATAAGACTTTTTTTGTTTACAGCAGAGGACGCAGAGGAGGAGAGGAGAATATCTGAATGTATTATTATTTGGTATTGCGGGTTTTGGGCAGATTGCTAAATTTTTGCATAAATTGGCGATCGATCCAATCTTTCCAATACCACAACAACCGTGATTCCCACATGAAATTGCCACGAGAGGCGATCGCCCTTTTATTCCCCGTACCGATTAAGCCTAAATATTGTTCCTGCGGTGCAAACGGTTTCAGCGGTTTTTCCAATAAAAACTGCTGCAAATTTTCAAACAGCGGTTTGCCCTGACGCACGGCAAACACGCCTGCTTTGGGACGGGGATAATTAACCATCGCAGCGATATCGCCAGCCGCAAATACGTTGGGGTGAGAAACGGATTGCAGGCAATCGTTGACTTGCATAAAGCCGTTTGAGTCGGCTGCTAAACCGGATTCTCTTATCCAATTTGCTGCCGATGCTTGTGTCACCCAAAAAATGCTATCGCACTCTAATTCTAAACCCGATTTACAGGAAAGTTGGTAATCGGTATGGAATTGAGGATTGGTTTCCCTCTCAATCTTTTTTACAACACAGACTTTTTCCTTTAAATGCAATTGAATGCCACGACTAATCAGAATTTCTTTAAGGCGGCGGCGCACCCGCTGATTGTGTCCCTGCATCAATTCAGCACCGCTGTGAAACAAATGAATTTCTGATGAAAAATTTTCTAAATTTTCTTCCCTCTTCCTTCTTCCCTCTTCCTTCTTCCCTCTTCCTTCTTCCCTCTTCCTTTTTCCCTCTTCCTTCTTCCCTCTTCCTTCTTCCCTCTTCCTTCTTCCCTCTTCCTTCCCCAATCGATATTGCATATTTAATGCTAATTCTACGCCGCCTGCACCGCCGCCTACAATCGCTATCCGCAGCGGTTTTTCGGGATGGTTTTGTCTTTCGGAAATTACCTGATTCCAGCTAGCTAAAAACTCCGGTACGGGTTTAGCTGCAATTGCATATTCTGCAGCACCCGGTACAGATAAAGTCGCAGGAGTGCTGCCGATATCCACAGAAAGCAAATCAAAATTAACCGGAGGACGAGTTTGACAAATAACTAAGTTTTTGTTAAAGTCGATCGCGATCGCCCGATCGATTAATATTTGACACCTGGCAAATTCAGCGAGCGATCGCAAATCGATGTGACATTCATCATAATCGTAAAACCCGGCAACGTGCCCCGGCAGCATCCCCGAATAAGGCGCGTGCAGCACGTCGCTAATCAGAGTCAAACGCACTCCCGGCAGCGGTTTGATACCGAACATTTTTAATACGATAGCATGACTGTGACCGCCGCCAATTAACACTAAATCTTTCACAATTACAGATGTTCGATCGAAATGTTCCAGCACCGATATTGTACAGCACTCGAACTGCTTGGGCCGCACTATCCGGTAAGGAAAGCTTGCAGTGCGTAATTGATTTCCCAGCAGTTAGACAGAATGCTCTCACTTACCCTCTGTCTCAGAGATTATACTTAGCTCAGTTGCGATCGGATCACAGCAATCCACCCATTTTAGTTAACCGATTCCACATTCAGCGCAAAGGGCTGTAGACTGTAGAGCGAGCAAATTTTATCACCAAATTATGCCGGGGTGTGTTTCGAGAGCTAACTCACCATTAAAAACTATGACATTACGCATCATTCCGCGCAGTTGGCAGCGATCGATTAAAACTCTTTTACCGCTTCTGTTTGCCCTCTCATTCATTATAGTATTGCTGGCGAACAACTTCATTCCGGCGATCGCCCAGCAACCCCGCCAGGAAATTCGCGGCGTTTGGATGACTACAAACGACAAAGACATCCTCAGAGATCGTCGCAAACTAGGAGATGCTGTCAGCCAATTAAAGCGGTTAAATTTCAACACTATTTATCCTGTAGCCTGGAATTCTGGCTATGCAATGTATCCCAGCTATGTAGCGCAGCAAAGAGACATTCAACCCTTTGTTTACACAGGGTTAGACGGACAAGATATGCTCGCCGATTTAATCGCTCAAGCTCACCGCCAAGGCCTGCTAGTAATTCCTTGGTTTGAGTTTGGTTTCATGGCTCCTCCCACATCAGAATTAGCCTCAAATCATCCCGATTGGCTGACACAAAAACAGGACGGCAGCCAAACATCAAACGACGCCGGCGGCGAAGTAGTTTGGCTCAATCCCTTTCATCCAGAAGTGCAGCAATTCATTACCGAACTCGTACTAGAAATCACCACTAAATATAACGCAGACGGCATTCAATTTGACGATCACATGAGTTTGCCGTCGGAATTTGGATACGATGAGTACACAGTTGCTTTGTATACCAAAGAAACAAAAAAAGCTCCGCCAAAAGATTTTCAAAATCCAGCATGGGTGCAGTGGCGAGCCAATAAAATCACCGCTTTTATGTCGCAGCTAAATCAAGCCGTCAAAGCAGTAAAACCCAATGCAATTTTCTCGATTTCTCCCAATTACTACGAGTTTGCTTACAAACATCACCTACAAGATTGGCTGACTTGGGTGCGTTTGGATATTGCCGACGAGCTAATCGTGCAAGTTTACCGTCCCAATCTAGAATCATTTGTGGGGAAGATTAACCGTCCAGAAATGCAAGAAGCACAGCAAAAGATTCCCACCGGAGTTGGGATTATGACAGGTTTGAGAAATAGCCCAGTACCGATTCAGCAAATTAAATCTCAGGTGCAAGCAGTCCAAGCATACGGCTTAGGCGTCGCTTTCTTCTACTACGAAAGCTTGTGGGAATATGCGCCCGAACCAATTGCCTATCGACTTTCTCAATTTAGTGCTTTCTTCCCGTCTTCTGCATTCCGAACAGCACTACAAATACCCAGACGCGCGGCTACTTTCCCTCCGCCTGCGCCACCAAAACCCGACCCCAAAGCTAAGCCAGAGCAACCTACCAAAAACAGCGCACCTTCGCCCTCGCCAACCACGTAAAAGAATTAAAAAGTCATCACTCATTAGTCATTAGTTAGAAACCATTAATTCGGAGGGGCGGGTTTTACAACAATAAGGCTCTGAGGGGCGGGCTAGGAGCAACGGCCCACAAAAAAATCCACTCTTTGTGGAACAGGCAAGATGCCTGTTCCACAAAGAGGTGTAAGATGTCAGTTTAACCGGACTTAATATAACAACCATCAATAAAAATGCAAACAAAGCAAAAAATTTTACTGCCAAAAATGGGCTGCGGCACTTGGGCATGGGGCAACCGACTGCTTTGGGGCTACGATGAAAGTATGGACGAGCAATTGCAAGCCGCGTTCAATCTTTGTGTCAGCAGCGGTGTCACTTTATTCGATACCGGCGACTCTTACGGAACAGGGAAATTAAATGGACGCAGCGAGCAGCTTTTGGGGCAGTTTTCTCAACAATATCAAGGTGTCAACAAAGACAGTATTTGTATTGCGACCAAACTAGCTGCTTATCCTTGGAGACTGACGCGACAATCAATGATATCGGCTTGCAAAGCCTCTGCTTCGCGCCTCGGAAAAAATGTAGATTTGGTGCAAATGCACTGGTCTACAGCCAATTACGCTCCTTGGCAAGAGGGGGCTCTTTTGGATGGTCTGGCTGACCTTTACGAGCAAGGATTGGTCAAGGGAGTGGGCTTGTCTAATTACGGGCCGAAACGGCTTAAATGGGTGTATCAAAGATTTAGCGATCGCCAAATTCCTATTGTTACTTTACAAGTGCAATATTCGCTACTTTCTACCTATCCCGTGACAGAACTCGGATTGAAAGATGTTTGCGATGAATTGGGGATAAAATTGATTGCTTACAGTCCTCTAGCCTTGGGTTTGCTGACGGGGAAATACTCGGAAAATGGCTCTCTTCCTAAAGGCATCCGAGGTTTGGCGTGCAAGCAGCTACTTCCGGGAATGCGATCGCTTTTGGAGTGTTTGCGAGAAATAGCGGCCTTCAGAAACAAGAGTGTTTCGCAGGTAGCAATTAACTGGTGCATCTGCAAAGAAACTATTCCGATTCCGGGGGCGAAATCTGTGGAACAGGCGAGGGATAATATTGGTGCTTTGGCGTGGGAGTTAGATTCCGGGGAGATTGCCGAATTGGATAAGGCAGCGGCAAGTGTAGATAAAAAAATGGTGCAGAATATCTTTCAAACTCGGTAATATGTGAGATGTTGCACCATTCTCGTGAACAGGCAAGATGCCTGTTCCACAAGACATGAATTTGCTTGTTCCACAAAAACTAAATTTTCTTGTGGGGTAGGCTTCTAGCCTGCCCGTACCATTCTCAGGAACAGGCAAGATGCCTGTTCCACAAGACATGAATTTGCTTGTTCCACAAAAACTAAATTTTCTTGTGGGGTGGGCTTCTAGCCCGCCCATAAAAGGCTTATGGAGAATGGTGCAAGATGTGAGATGTTGTACCATTCTCAGGAACAGGCAAGATGCCTGTTCCACAAGACATAAATTTGCTTGTTCTAGAAAAACTAAATTTTGTGGTGGGGTAGGCTTCTAGCCGGCCCCTGAAAACCTGATTTACACCGCACAAAAATTTTCGACACACCGCACAAACATTTCTACACCCATCCCCAGCGCAGTTTCATCAAAATCAAAACGCGGGTGATGGTGCGGGTAAGCCAAGTTTTTCTCGGGATTTGCTGAACCTAAAAAGAAATAGCAACCGGGAACTTCTTGCAAAAAGAACGACATATCCTCGCCGCCCATTGTTTGACATTCGGGAACGATTCCTGCAGGAGTTTCGACAACTGATTCTGCCACGCCGCGCACCAATTCAGCTATTCTCGAATCATTAATAACTGGCGGATAAAGCGAACAATAATCTAATTGGTAATTTGCCCCGTGGCTTTGACAAATTCCGGCAATTACTTGCTCGATTCGCTTGGCAAAATAACCTTGATATGCTGGGTTGAAATAGCGCACCGTGCCACCGATTTGAGCGGTGTCGGCAATGACGTTGTGGGTGTGGCCTGCGTGGAATTGGCCGACAGTTACTACCGCTGAGTCGATCGGGTCAATATTCCGCGCGACAATTGCCTGCAAAGCGCTGACAATTTGGGCTGTAACTACGATCGAGTCCACAGTCTGATGTGGCATTGCGCCGTGTCCACCTTTGCCAAAAATCGTGCAGTCAAAAACTTCCACAGCAGCCATCAGCGCGCCGCTGCGGACGCCTACAGTGCCTAAAGGTAGATTGTTCCACAAATGCAAGCCCACGATCGCATCAACATCAGGATTCTTTAAAACTCCCGCTTCAATCATCGGTTTTGCCCCTCCTGGCCCTTCTTCGGCGGGCTGAAAGATAAATTTTACTTTACCCGAAAAGCTGTGTTTGTGCTTTGCGAGATAACAGACAGTACCGAGGGCGATCGCAGTGTGGCCGTCGTGGCCGCAAGCGTGCATAATTCCATCATGCTGCGATCGATAATCCACCTCATTTTCTTCTTGAATCGGCAAAGCATCCATATCCGCTCGAATTGCCAAAACCCGCCCCGGTTTGCCGCTGTCTATAGTTGCGACAATACCAGTTTTAGCAATATTAGTTTCATGATCTATTCCCCATTCCTGCAACTTTTGCGAGACAAACTGCGCCGTTAAATTTTCATCAAAACTCAACTCGGGTTTTTCGTGCAAGCGGCGCCGCCATTCGACTAGCTGAGGCTGCAAATTTCTAATCTCCAGCCGCAATTGAGATAAATCGACAGAGGTTAAATTCGGTAAAGTTGAAACCATGTTTTCTTCTCCTTTTTTTTGATGATGTTTGAGATTTAATTACTTAATAAATGGTAATCACTAATTATAGCAACCCAGAATAAGTTGTGAAACTCTCTCTTCTCTTTCTCTGCGCTCTCTGCGCTCTCTGCGGTTAAAAGAAAATCTTCTTCAATCCTATCTGATTTGTGCAGGATATTTTTTTATCAACCGCAGAGGGCGCAGAGTACGCAGAGGAAGAGAAGAATGAGAAAGAGAGGTGTTGAGAATAGGGTTATTTAGAAGTCTGAGGAACTAAATTAACCCCTGGCAGTAACCGCTCTAAATCTAAATCTGAAGCAACTTTAGCTAATTTAGCAAGGTCAGTCGGGTCATCTAAATGCGGCAAAATACCCAACACAGGTATTTGAGTCAGCGACTGGATCAAATCAAGGGGCGCTAAATCGGCAATTTCTTGTTCAGAATAAGCTTTAACGCAATTAAGCACAATTCCTCTTAGCTTAAAACCAGTGTGTCTGGCGAGAGCAACATTCGCCACAGCTTGCCCGATCGCCCCCAACCTCACAGGTACTACCAAAACTCCCCTCAGCCGCCAATCCCTGGCAATATCGGCCACCGTCAGTTCCCGCGTTACAGGCGATCCCAGCCCTCCCAAAGCTTCCACCAACACAAAATCCTTGCGCTGCGAGAGGCTTTGCCAAGCCGTCCAGACCTTTTCGAGTTCGATATTTCTCCCCTCCCGTTCCGCAGCAATCGGCGGTGCTAGAGGCGCATCAAAGTGCAGCGGATTGAGTTCTTCGGGGGATTGGTCGAGGGAAAACAAACGGGTGTAGAGTTCGCGATCGCCCGTTCCCGTTTGCATGAGTTTCATAATTCCCAAACTGCGATCGGGAAAATACATTTGCCAATAAGCAGCCAGAGCGCTGGTCAAAACAGTTTTGCCCGCGTCGGTATCAGTTCCAGCAATTAGCAGCGAGTTCATTGGCAAATAGCTAACAAGTAATTGGCCTCAACATCAGTCTAGGGGAATTTTGCCAGAAGTTTAGAGTTCTGGCGATGGTGCGGGTGTTGGTGCGGGTTCCGGTTCCGGCGCGGGTTCCGGTTCCGGTTCCGGCGAGGGTGCAGGAGTTGGGGCCGGTTCCGGTGTTGGTGCTGGTGTTGGCGCGGGTGTTGGGGCCGGTTCCGGCGATGGTGCGGGTGTTGGGGCCGGTTCCGGTGTTGGTGCTGGTGTTGGCGCGGGTGTTGGTGCTGGTGTTGGCGACGGCGCGGGCGTCGGTTTGGGTGCGGGCGTCGGTTTGGGCGTCGGTTTGGGCGTCGGTTTGGGCGCGGGAGTCGGCGCGGGCGTCGGTTTTGGTGTCGGAGTTGGCGCTGGGCTTGGTTCTGGGCTGGGTTCCGGCAAAGGTTCTGGGCTCGGTTCCGGCAAAGGTTCTGGGCTCGGTTCCGGCAAAGGTTCTGGGCTCGGTTCCGGCAAAGGTTCTGGGCTTGGTTCTGGCAAAGGTTCTGGGCTTGGTTCCGGCAAAGGTTGCGGAGTTGGGGTTGGTAAAGGTTGCGGGGTTGGGGTTGGCAAAGGTAGCGGGTTTGGTATCGGAGTTAGTGTCGGCGTCGGATTTGTGAGTGCTGGCGGTGTCGGAGTGGGTTTGGGGCGCGAATTGTTGAGAAATGAGCCGACTAAAGCCCAGGAACCGAAGCCAGTCAAGATTACTAAGCCCGCCAGCAGTCCGATCGCAGCGATGGGATTGTCCCAAAAAGTGTCGCCTGCTGGCTCACTTAACGGGTCTGGCTGGTTTTGCGGGCGGGAACTCCGGGCGGCTGGCTGGTTTGGCGGGGGGGAACTCGGGGCGGCTGGCTCGGGCGGCCTGCCCACGGCCACCGTTGCTATTAGCGAAGGGTTTGTCGGCACCACTGCTGGCGGCGCGGGCGGTACAGTTGGCTGGCTAGGCTTAGGATTAGTTTGGGCGTCGAGTGCTTGGGCGACTTCGCTGACAGATTGATATCGATCGCCCGGAGACCGATTCAACATCCGATTCAGCACCAAAGCCAAACCCGTGCTCACCTGCACTTGCTGCTGCCAATTCCACTGCAGCGTTTTTTGATCGAGCAATTCCTGCGGTTCTTTGCCTGTCAGCAGGACGATCGCCGTTACGGCTAAAGCGTAGAGGTCGCTGCTGGCTGTTGCTCGCCCGCTTTGCAACTGTTCCATCGGCGCGTAGCCGATTTTACCGACAGTTGTCGCGTGGGCTGTTCCTTCGGGAGACTGAACTTTGGTGGCGAGTTCCTTCACCACTCCAAAGTCAATCAGCACCGGCATTTGGTCG
Source organism: Microcoleus sp. FACHB-DQ6 (assembly GCA_014695175.1). Classification (GTDB taxonomy): domain Bacteria; phylum Cyanobacteriota; class Cyanobacteriia; order Cyanobacteriales; family Microcoleaceae; genus Microcoleus. Next base: position 75,972 of record JACJNV010000121.1, read on the forward strand.
TTTTCCCGCCGGATGATATTTTCTGGGGAGATGTCGCGGTGGATGATGCCGCGGGCGTGGATGTGAGCGAGTACCGGCAGCATTTGCCGGATAAATACCAAGACTTCGGCTTCAGTGAAGGTGCGACCATTTGAAGTTCGATCGAGCAGCAGTTCGCGGTAAGTCATCCCTTCCACGTAATCCTGCACTAAAAACAAACGCTGGTTCTCTTCAAATATTGCCCGAAACTGGGGAATTTGCGGGTGCGCTATTTGGTAAAGTATTGCCGCCTCTCTTTGAAACAATTCCTTCGATTTTTCCAAAACGTAAGGCCCGCTTTGCACTGGGATCAATTCCTTCAGGGCGCAGCGTTCTTGAAACCGTCCCAAATCTTCTACTAAATAAGTCCGGCCAAATCCCCCTTGACCTAAAATATTCACCAAGCGGTAGCGGTTTTGTAGGAGAGTTCCAATAGCAATAGGTGGCTGCATAAGTTTAAGTAGAAACTGTTAAAAAATAGACGATCGCTTACAGACATAGACTGCTATGTCTTTAAGGCTTCATAGCATACTTCACTGTCTCTAGTTCCCAGTCCCGACCAAAGTTAGTATTTTACATTCTTTTGACATTCTTGGATGCAAGCATAGTTAGAAACCTGGCTTTTTCACGAAAACATACAGGTTGCAACCCGCAGATCCGATCGCCAACCCGGTTTCTTTAGTCTTGATGAGTCCATGACTGTTTGAGCAACTTTGAGCAACAGCCCGGATGCTCAAAGTTGCTCAAAGTTCAATATTCTGGTGGCGCCAATAGCCTGCCCCTGAAAGACCGATCGCCAATGCTGCAAGATTGGAGTTTGAGCTAACTAGCTGTTAAGCTTTGCTTTCACCATGTCTTGAATTCTGTTACCGTCTGCTTTGCCCTTAAGCTGCTGCATTGCCTTGCCCATCACCTTGCCCATATCTTTTGCAGAAGTAGCGCCAACCGAGGCAATCACTTCGTCAACGACTTGACTCACCTCTTCGTCTGACATCTGCGGCGGCAAATACTCTTCAACAATTGCCAACTCCGCTTCTTCTTGTGCCACTAAATCTTCGCGGCCGCCTTTGCGGTATTGTTCGATCGAATCCCGGCGCTGTTTGGCTATTTGCATCAAAATTTCCATTTCTTGAGATTCTGTCAGCGTCTCTTGGCCGGAGGGACGAAGGCTGACTTCTTTTTCGAGAATAAATTTCTTGATGCCGCGAACTGTTTCCAAGCGAACTTTGTCCTTGGACTTCATGGCTGCTTTGATTTCTTCGTCAATGCGTTCTCTTAAGCTCATCGATTTCTACCTTGCTTTGCCCGATATCAAAAATCTGGAGTATGCTTCCGATTCTTAACTTTTTTTACAGTATTTTTCAAGTTTATTGCCTGTTGGTGGCATTTTTATCGCATTGAACCCGGATGCCTTCGGCCTTGGACTGAATTTTGGGCGACTAGACTTCCAGCCTCTGCCCCAAATTGACTCACGCCAGAACTTTTAGACGCAGGGACACAAGTGCGATCGTACTTCTGCCAGTACAGAGTTCGCTAGAACCCACATTCCACGCCGTGGGGGTGTCACACAGCATAATTACGCAGAAAACTCTATCTTTACAGTAATAAATTATGCCTTTAAAAAGTTTTTAATCCGTTAATGTACGGTACTCAAGTATAATTCATAGTTTTATTGCTGGATAAAAATAAGTAAAAACCGATTGTGACCGTTAAGGGAGCCGAATGTGGGGTAGAAACCGGATTTGTTGGACATATTTCTGCAAGTCCTATTCAATTCGCCTAACTGCACACTTGTGGCCGCCCCGAATGTTAAATCTCTTAAAAAATTGGCTGAATATTTCTAGTTTCAGATGGTAAGATAGCGATGGAATAAACGTCCTGCAAGAGGCCTGCTGTGATCCGTTCTGCTACTTTACCGCTTCCGCTTCCCGAGCCGCCGGTTTCCGCTCATGACCGTCTGCGGCTGTTCTCCGGTTCTGCTAATGTTCCTCTCGCCCAAGAGGTGGCTCGCTATCTGGGGATCGATTTGGGGCCGATGGTTCGCAAGCGGTTTGCTGATGGGGAACTCTACGTTCAAATTCAAGAATCAATTCGGGGTTGCGATGTTTACTTGATTCAGCCAACTTGCTGTCCGGTAAACGATCGCCTCATGGAATTGTTAATTATGATCGATGCTTGTCGTCGCGCTTCGGCCAGACAAATTACTGCCGTCATCCCCTATTACGGATATGCTAGGGCTGACCGCAAAACGGCCGGAAGAGAGTCGATTACTGCAAAATTAGTGGCTAATTTGATTACGGAAGCTGGGGCCGGTCGCATTTTGGCGATGGATTTGCACTCGGCTCAGATTCAAGGTTATTTTGACATTCCTTTCGATCACGTTTACGGTTCGCCGGTGCTATTGGATTATCTGGCGAGCAAGCAATTGACGGATATTGTTGTGGTTTCGCCGGATGTTGGCGGAGTCGCTAGGGCGAGAGCTTTTGCCAAAAAGCTTGGCGATGCTCCCCTGGCAATTATTGACAAGCGCCGCCAAGCTCACAACGTGGCAGAAGTGATGAATCTTATTGGTGATGTCAGGGGCAAAACTGCTGTGTTGGTAGACGACATGATCGATACTGCCGGCACGATTTCTGAAGGTGCGAGATTGTTGCGTCGCGAGGGTGCGAGGCAGGTTTATGCTTGTGCTACTCATGCGGTGTTTTCGCCTCCGGCGATCGAGCGTTTGTCTAGCGGGATTTTGGAAGAGGTAATTGTTACGAATACAATTCCTGTGCCGGAAGAGAACCGTTTTAAGCAGTTGACGGTGCTTTCGGTAGCCAATTTGCTCGGAGAAACTATTTGGCGGATTCACGAAGATAGTTCTGTTAGCAGTATGTTCCGCTAGACAGGAAAGGCGCTTTTTGAATGTTTGTTTTAGGGTGCGTTAACCAAGTGTAACGCACCGTTTTTTTGTGAACAGTGCGATCGTTTCCCGCCAGTAATAAGCCCAGACGCATCTAAATTTTACTGTCAAGTCCCATCAAATTCTTGTGGAGTGGGCGTCCCGCCCGCTCGGAACATACAATTTAGATGCCCGACAGCTTATCAAGTTCCTCGGTAAAATAACGGTTATAACTTTGTAGTGAGGGCTAAAGTCCTCATAAAATTCGCTCGGACTTTAGTTCTCACTACGAACCAAGGTGACGATCGCCGATCGATCGCACTTGGTACCACCGGAACAAGAGATGGTAAAATTCTATCTTGTTGTTGGAAGAGGGCGAATTTTTTATATTCTAGATAAGTCTCATCACAATCAGGAGCCAATAGGGAAAAATCATGAAACATTCATTGGTACGAACAGTGGCCGCACTGGCAGGTTCAGCAATTTTAACACTTGGCGCGATCGGTTCGGCTAAAGCATTTACTTTTGACGAAACCGAAATTAACCAAGACCGAGTAATTGTCATCGCCCAACCCCGCCCTTACGGCGGCTACCAATTGCTAATTGTAGAACAAGTATCTGACGCGCGAAAATGCTGGAGCGAAAGTGGCTCTAATCCCGTGAAAGTCGATCCATTATTAGTTAGTTTTGATTTCACCGGTATTTGTGGCCGCGCAACTGACAGCAACGGCTTTTCAATTCGCATGGCAGGCACCGATTTAGCATTAAAATACACCCTAACTTTGGAAACTGTTGATGGCAATGTTCTACTAATTGGAACTCCGGTAGATTACCAAGGTAAATCGGTGGTTATCGGTCGCACAAACGGCGATGTTAACGACTTCATGAAAATCAGTCTCGATCCTGCTTGGCGCTTGAGTAAAAGAGCTTACCAAGGCCGCACCTTAGGCCACTTTTATTTCACTACCAATCAATCCGCACCGGGAGAAATTGGCAATACCGGAGGCAATACCGGAGGCAATACCGAAGCAATACCGCAGCCAATACCGCAGCCCATACCAATACCAATACCGCAGCCATCACCCCAGCCAATACCGCAGCCAATACCGCAGACATCACCGCAGGAAATACCGCAGGAAATACCAATACCGTAGGCAATACTGGCTTTTCTACAATTCGGAGATAGCTACCGATCATATCTACCCTTGGGAAATTAAAGAAGCTGTTGGCCTAGGGTTTTTAGCCCGGTTTTCTCAACATAATACCTTTCGACCGCAACTTGCTGTTACCAGAGAGCAATTGGTATCTTTAGTATTGGAATCCTGGAAAGGAATACAAGATGCTATATCACATTTCCTAGCAATGTTTCTATCCGTCCCTATAGCGATGTTGATATTGTCCGCTGGAGTGCCTGAAAAGTTCTATTTGCGCGGGACAACAAGATAGTCAGCGGTTATCAAGATGGAACTTTGAAACCTACGCAGTCCGTCACTCGCGCTGAATTGATGGCGGTCCTCCGTCGAGCGGCGGAATTTGGTTTCTCAGCCCGGGGAATGAACCGGGATTTAGTTGCTAAAGAACCGTCTAAAACTTTTTCAGATACTCAGAATTATTGGGCTGCTTCTATTTTTGCTCAAATGTCTTCTTATTGTTCTGTTGCTTCTGCTCTTAACGAAATTGGCGATCGGTTTGCTTTCGATGATTCTGCACAGCGGAATTACGCGGCGGTGGCTACTTGGCGGATGCTGAAATCCGTTAAGGCTCAGTAGGGCCAATTATATCCCCGACTTCTTCCAGAAGTTGGGAATCTGAGTATATTGCACAATTACCTCATTTTTGGGTTAATAGTTATATGTTGTACTCTTGTCAAGAACGGGCTCTCCGGCCCGTTCCACAAAACTTGATTTTATTGTGGAACGGGCCGGAGAGCCCGTTCCTAAACAAGTAATTGAGAATGGTGCAAGATATCAGTTAATCAGGACTAAAGTCCTTACTACAAACCAGTTCGTAATCAGGACTTTAGTCCTCATCATATCGTTTTCTTGGGTTTCTTCTTAGATGGCTTTTTAGGAGTTTTCGGGACGGGGATTGTCTCGGATTCTTGCTGTGCGATGTCGGGGGCTAATTTGCACAAGTCATTTAAGGAAAGTTTTTGCTGGGATTCAAGTTCGTTGAGTCGGTTTGATGCTGTTTCTAATATTTGCTTTCCCTGTCTGACTTGAATAGTAGTTTTATTTTCGATCGCATCTAGCAACACAAAAATCGAGACTGTTTGCCAAATATCTAAATCGTCGCCGACGACATCGCAAGCAGAGACAATTTTGCCGTTTTGTGGGGCGTGAATTCCTAAGCCGGAATCTTGAATTAACGGCTGGATTTCTGCTATACTTAAATCCGCAAGGTCTGTAATTTTATGTTCTAGGGATACTAAATCTGCTAAATCTGGCAAGTTGACCGATTCTGCGGCTAAAGGATCAAATTTAAAGGTAAGAGTTTGATTCAGCGGATCGGAAATGGCGTAAATTGATTGAATTTGCGATCGACTAACTGCACCTTTCTCGAAAAAATCTCTACCTTGCGGGGCGATCGCAATTTTTCCATTTTCAGCCACCTCCAAGCTTTCCAAACTAACCAGAGTCGCCGCCGTAGTCTTCACAAAAATCTCGTCCAACCCCAGCAAATCCGCCAATTCCTTCAAAGTTGGCGCAGGTTCAAACTCAACACCCGCCCGCAAAATGAACTCTTCCAACACGTTAAACTGGCGCGGTTCACTAATCGCCACCTCCAGCGGAGTTTGGCGGATTGCAAAGCGGAATTGACGCGCCGCCAACACTGACAAACCCGGATTTTGTTGCTCAATCTGTTCGGCTAGCGAACTTAAATTCGAGTCTATGAGTTTAGTTGAGGACGCTAGAGACATCTACAAAACCTCCGCAGTGACGCACCGTTTTTGAAACTTCCTGATACATTTTTCCCACAGTACCTGTTTGTTGGGTAAATAAATCGTGGCAACCGACAACAATTAGCAATTCTTGAGCGCGGGAAAATGCCACATTCACCCGTTCCGGTTCCTTAGCAAATCCAATATCGCCCCTAACATTATTGCACACGGTGCTGACAATAATTACAGGTCTTTCCATGCCTTGAAATATGTCAACCGTACCAGTGCGGATGCTCAAAGCAAGGAATCTTTCGCCTTCGATTCTGTCTTTAATTGCATTTAATTGAGCAGCATAAAAAGTTATAATTCCGATTTCTTTCGGCGGTTCACCCTCGGCAACTTTGGGCTGCCAAGCTGTGTCCATTTGTTCGCACAAACGCTCGATCGCATCAATCTCCTTGACATTCAACCGCGAAGTACCCTGTTTTTCCTCTTCAAATCCTTGTCCGATAGGCGTTTTCACCCAGAGAATGTGATTATTTTCTTGAATGATTCTACCTGCGAGGTTGTGGGCGCGCTTGGTGTCAGCTTCCTGAATGCCACAGTTGAGTTTTTGCTGGTAAAATTGATTGATTGCGCCCATGATTTGTGGGTGCATTCGGTATTGAGTTGTCAGCATTTTTTTGATGCTGTCGCTGGCATTTTCAAACAAAACTTTGAACAGCGATTCTTTGATAAAGCTAAGTTCGTCTCCGGTACAGCCGATGTCTTCGGCAATATCGTCGATCGTACTTTGATTAAACATCGGCGGCAATTGCCTGTGATCGCCCACTAATACTAACTTTCTGCCTTTCAAAGCGGGAATTAATAACTCTGGGGGAGTGCATTTGCTAACTTCGTCAATGATGACTGCATCAAAGCTGGGAAAGTTTCTAGTAAAATCGAAACTAGCAGCTTGCACGCAAGTAATGCCGATCACGTTGGCATTGTCAATATAAATTTGCTTTAAATCGTTGCGGTCTTTTTCTGAGGGATTGCGAAGTTTTTGAATCCAATCTGTCACAAAGTTTTGAGAACGATTTAGGGCTGTTTCTTCTTGTTCTAATTTCCGCTGCCAAGTTTTGAATAAACGCTTAATTTTGTTTAAAAAAGCTACGGTGAATAATCCTGTATCCGGAACTTCTGGCTGGTATTGAGTGGGGATAGTTTGCCATGCTGACTCCCACCAATTTCTCTCAACCAGTAATGCTGCTGTCGGTTGCTGTTGTTGCAGTTGAGCGGTAATTTCGCTCAATTCTGTTTGAAGTTCGGCGAGTTGCTGCTGCGAAGTGGCAGCCACAGTTTGCAGCGGAGATAAATGCTCGTCAAGAGTGTTTTTGATGGTCTCCAAAACCCCAAAAGGGTCTATGTCAGCAAGGGATTTATCCAGGTGAATCGTGCTTGCTTTCCAAGCCTCAACTTGCTTGATAAATAGCTGCGGTTGCTCCCAAATATTCGATTTTTGGGTCAGATATTGTTCAGATAAAATCCGCAACTTTTCAGGTACATTTTGCTGTTGGACAATTGCTTGCAACAAATTAGTAACTTCGCTAATTTTTAAGTTAGCCTCTTGCTGCGCTGTTTCTACCTGAAGTTTAGCGGCGGAGATTTGCTGCTGGTTCAATGTTTGACCGATTTTATCTAATAACTGTTGCTGTTTGATAAGCTGCTGTTCGGTTTCGGTTTTCAGAGGAACCACGCACTGACGCGCATTTGCGAGGATACTGTGCAGCAATTCTTTGACTAGGCGATCGAAGGTAGCGTGGATATGATTTGGATGCAAGGATTCACTATAAAATTGTTGAATGCTGCCTAAGAAAGTGCGAGCTTTTTCGATGATAAATTTGCGCTGACTTTGGCTGACTTGGGAGTAGCTGGCGAAGTCTTTGGCGAGTTGCTGCCACTGTGTACGATCGCCCGCAGAGAGCACGATCGGCGTTTGACTCAAATTTAGGTGCAGAAACTCGCTAAACCGGAACTGTTGCCCTTGTATGTCCTTAAAACCTGCGCTTTCTTCGTGGGATATCGCCTTTTGCAACCGATCCAAATCGGGCAAATTGACTTTGCATTTCGGGGGTACGATCGGCAATTTGAGCGATCGGGCAATTTTCAGCAATCCTGGGGGCAATCCTACCATATCATCCGTGAGCATTGCACCCGTTTCCCAGCAAGTTTTCACGACTTCATAGAGCCCCGTATCCGCTGTCTCGATCCACTGTGCAACGGCAACGACAACGGCTGCAATTTCGGCTTTTCGCAGTTCCAAATTCTTGATTTTCTGTTCGAGATTGTGGCGGTGTGTCTGATTTTGCCGATCGCCCAATTCGAGTTGATTCAAAGCCTCAGACATCTGCCGCGACACCCGCAACGACTCCGCAACCGCCGACATAGCGTGACAAACATCATCAGCGCGATCGAATGCCGTCTTAAATTCCGATATTTGCGCTGCTACAGTTTCCTGCAGCCAAACCGCAATCCCAAACGCGCCGCAAGCAGGGCGCTCGAAGCCGATTTGAGTAGCATAGCTGGTGGCAATGCGAACATTTGCCATAAAGTTTTCTACTAAAACATTGCCTTCTGAATAAGGTTTTAGTCTGGGCATAAACTCGGCAACTTCTGGAGATTCCCAGTTGACATTCGGCGCATCCAGCAAATTTCCTAGCCCGCTAACTAGAGATTCAATCTCGCTTTTTTTGGTTAAAATCTCTTCATAAGCTGCTGCTTGCTGGTTGCACTTTTCCTCAATATTTGCTTGACTGTCGTGCAGGTGTTTTAGTTCATTAAAAAAATCTTTCTCTGCGCCCCAGTAGGCGGTAAATCGCTCTGACTCTGCCACCAACTGCCGCAAAGATTTGACATTAGTCAGGCGCTGCGAGAGCTTTTGTTCGCAGTCAGTCGCCGTATTTTGCAGCCAAGTGCCGATCGCATTTTCCTCTAAAAACGGCTGCCCTTCTTCCTGCACCTTATGAGCTTTTCCCTTCCGCAAAGCCCGAATCGCCGGATTGTGAACTAACCGACTCAAAGCATTGTCTACAGCCAAATTTGCTTGGGAAGCAATGAGCGTTTTGCCGCCCTGACTGGCAATTTGATAGCAAATCTCCGCAATCACAGTCGTTTTGCCAGTTCCCGGCGGGCCTTGAATCAAAATTAAATCCCGCGCCGAAAGCACCGTTTCTACGGCGGCAAGTTGGTCGTCATTAGCATTGCGATTTAATAAGTTTTCCCGATTTAATTTAATCAGTTTTTCAGGCAGTCTCGCCTGAGAAGCATCGAATAAAAACTCACTCAAATATGGATTTTGAGCGCGCCCGTCTGTCAGCATTTTTAAAGCTTTTTTCTTGCGTTCGATCTGACTGATATCGCCCGCCGCCTCAAAATATAAGAATCCTTGTTTGGGCAGTTGATATCGACCGCCCGCCATGCGAGATCCTAAATCAACATCTAACTTAATGCGTAATTTACCATGTTCAAAGTCAATTTCAGCAATGCTACCCAATGTCTCTCCATCGCGGCTGCTTCTGCTTCCTGGCGGCGAATCAAACAGGATAATTTCTTCATTTCTGGCTTTTTTCAGCCTTTCGCGGAAGTCGCTCAATTCTAAGTAATTTTCATCATAGCCATCAAGAGTTGCGGAATTACGATCGATTTCAAAAGTGACGATTTTAAAGCCGGAACCGTAATTGTGTCCTCGGAAAGGCACGCAAAATTGACGCGCTTCCGCGATGCGTTTTTCTACATTTAAAAAAGTATGCCAAACTTTTAGTTGTTCGGTAGTCGGTATGTGTCTGTCGTCCCAAAATGGCATTTGTTGGACGCGGGCGATCGACTTTACAGGAATTGGCGAGCGACTGTTAGGCAAAAGTCGCAACTGCACCGGCAAAGCATACCCATCTTTCCTCCCTCGGGGAACCGCCACCAAACCAGCATCCAGCAGTTTTAAACCGCCAATTCCGTCTTCACAGCGTACAGTTGCTAACAACCGCAAAGTGCGATCGGCTTTTTGCAACAATTGAGGTAATTCAAAATCCTCTCCATCAGTAGCAAGGAGTAATTCCCAGATTTCTTCTTCCGAAAATCTCTCATTTACCTTTTGGCGACGGACGTAGAAAAGATTGTGGGATTTGCCAGCTATCTCCGACATCAGAATTTCCGCACGTTCTTTGCATTCCCAATCGCAATATTTCCCTAAAGCCGCTTCTCCTTCTATATCCCGAATAAACTTATTAATTGTGCGATCGCCACTAAATTTATATCCCCAATCTTCTGTTACTAAAGATGGCATATTTTGATTTTAGATTTTAGATTTTAGATTTTAGATTGGATTTAAGATTAGCACATCGGAACTTGGGCCGACAGAACCGCTACATCCCAAAAAAAATTAAGGTGTGCATTGCACACCCTACGACCATCGCAAATTACCGTACAGGCGACGGGCGATCGAATTAAACAGTTTAGAATCAAAAGGGCGAACGATGGGACTTGAACCCACGAATGGTGGTACCACAAACCACTGCCTTAACCACTTGGCTACGCTCGCCGTATCAGTTTTAACTATAGCATCAGATCTCAGCACAAGTCTAGGGGTAAGGCAAAAATATTTTGAAATATTTCTGAGCGTCCCTGAACCCGACAGATCGATTGTGCCTCAAGTTCCCAGCACAGTAGGAGTTTAGCACATTTTTCTGGCTGTGCGATCGGCCTGTGCGATCGGCAATTATCCTGCCCCCAGCAGTTATGCGGCCTGGGTTCGGTAACTTTGGCAGCGTCCCGATTCGATCTAGCGCATTAAAATAGCCTTATCACCCCAGGCGCATCTACATTTTACAGTCCTGTTTGATAAAACTCACCTCTGGCACCCTTTTTAATAACAGGCAAGATGCCTGTTCCACAAAGAATGAATTTCTTGTAGGGTGGGCTCTTCTAGCCCGCCCCTAAAAGCCTTATTGAGAATGGTGCAACATCTCAGATGAAATGCTTGTGGGGTTTCCCGCCCGCCCGAAAAATACAACGCAAGAAGCGGGACAGCTTATTCCACACTGCATGAGTTATCAACCATCCTTCTTCTCTCTCTTCTCTCTTCCGTCTTCCTTGGCGCAGCTTCGCGTCTTCGCGGTTCGTTTAAAAAAAAGTCTTGTCCGCAATATAAAATCTAAAATCAATATGAGCTACTGTGTGAACCCTGAATGTCAAAATCCTCAAAACTCCAACGCCGCACAATTTTGCTTAAACTGCGGCTTTAACCTGGTGCTGAGACAGCGATATCGCCCGATTGAACTTTTAGGTAGAGGCGGATTTGGTAAAACTTTCCTAGCAATTGATGAAGACATCCCATCTCTACCCCCCTGTGCAGTCAAGCAATTTTATTTTTACGACCGTGACCCCGAAATTTTCAACAAAGCCGTTGAATTATTTCGGCAAGAAGGCGTCCGTTTAGACGAACTCGGAAAACACCCCCAAATCCCCACATTATTAGCCTGCTTTGAACAAGAAGGTCATATTTATTTAGTTCAAGAGTTTATAGAGGGAGCGACTCTTAAACAAGAATTAGATAAGAGTGTATACGATGAAAATCAAATTTGGCAAGTGCTGCAAGACTTATTGCCCGTGCTGCAATTTATCCACGACAAGCGCGTCATTCACCGCGACATCAAACCTGAAAATATTATCCGCCGACAGTCAGACAACAAACTCGTATTGATCGATTTTGGCATTGCCAAACTGCTGACTGATTCAGCTATGCTTCGCCCAGCAACGCTCATTGGCAGTCAAGATTATGTAGCTCCCGAACAAATGCGCGGCAAAGTATTTCCTGCTAGCGACCTTTACAGTTTAGGTGTTACTTGCATTCGCCTAATGACGCAAGTTCCTCCCTTGGATATGTACGACTGCGACAACGAGCGCTGGTGGTGGCGCGAGTTTCTCCCCAAAGCCACGAGTATTAGCGATGAGTTAGGCGAAATTTTAGATAAATTGTTGCAAACTCATCTCAATCAGCGGTACAGTTTTGCTACGGAAGTTTTGGACGATATCAAAGCAGCTTTAGATATTCGCCATCAAAATTTGCTTTCGCCCGAAAAGCCGACGATCGCTCCTGCTCTCAGTAATAGCCACAACTTAACCGATATCAGCGCGCTACAAACTTCTGATTCTCCAATTTTACCGACCAATGCCGTCGCCCATTGTGCAGAAGATTTTTCCTTATCTGCTACTCCAAATACTTCAAATATCGAGCCCACCCTAATTTCTGCACGGGGAGTTGATTATACCAAACTGCGAGATTTTTTGTGTAACAAAAAGTGGAAAGAAGCCGATCGCGAAACTTGGGGCTTGATGTGTCAATCTCTTTCCCAGCCACCGGAAACTCAGCTAGAAATAAGCCAAATTTACCAGATACCCTGCGAAGATTTGCAAACAGTCGATCGCCTGTGGCTGCACTACAGTCAAGGTCGGTTTGGATTCAGCGTCCAAAAGCAGATTTACGAAAGCGTTAAGGGAGACTATATCAGATTTTGCGATCGGGTCAACTGGCAAAGCTACAATTCTGCTACTACTTTAGGACAGATTAAATTTAGTCAGCAAGCACCAATCGGACACCTCCCCTCTCGCAGTTGGGTTGGCGGCATTCAGTGGCTGCGGCATCTCGATGCCCTGTCAGCAAAATTAACCGAGTGCGACAATAACCCCGATCCTAAATTGTAATTTGGTCTACCGACTTACTAAGTAAAATTTCATATTTAAACTCTACCTGAAAGCAGAGAAATTTGTTGAGCTAGATGTATCCATCGACCGAGGCTCGGTGCGATCGCTTGTCGCACAATGGATGCTGAAGGCGAACACAGATAAAGTCTGCGATCCTGAGACACAACAGAATTAAAGAGAGGTATCAATCCATGTTTTTTCACAAAAAACAATTAATGGCTGCGGTGACTGTAGACGAAGCCAACCCCCGTTTTGCCCAATTGCTGCTAGAACAGTTTGGCGGAGCAACCGGAGAACTGACAGCAGCTCTGCAATACTGGGTGCAGTCATTCCACTGTGAAGATGCAGGGATTAAGGATATGCTTCAAGATATTGCGCTCGAAGAATTCAGCCACTTAGAAATGGTGGGTCAACTCATCGAAATGCACACCAAAAACGTTGACCAAACAGAAGCTTATAAAAGCACTTTGTTTGCGGTGCGCGGCGTAGGCCCACACTTGTTAGACAGCCAAGGTCAAGCTTGGACGGCAGCTTATATCAACGAAGGCGGGGAAGTGGTGCGCGATTTGCGCGCTAATATCGCTGCGGAAGGAGGAGCTCGCCAAACCTACGAAGAGTTGATTAAACTAGCACCGGATATGGGAACGAAAAAGACGCTGCAGTTTCTGCTGACTCGCGAAATTTCTCACACTCAAATGTTCATGAAAGCTTTGGAATCGGTGGGCAAACTCACCGATCCGATGTTCGGCAATATTCCCCCCGATTCCACTGTGGATCTCTACTTTAACTTGTCCACAAATGGCAAGGATGAACGCGGGCCTTGGAACTCGGAACCTACTTTCCAATACATTGCCGATCCCGCTCCCAAAGCTTAATTTGAGATTTGTGTAACCTGGGTGGCGAGTGAAGATTTAAGCCCAGTGTTAAGTAATTTTTAAGCCGTGCACCTTCTTTTGTAAGGTGTGCGGCTTAAAAACTTTAAGCCCCGTGTTGAGTAATTTTTAAGCCGCGCACCCTAGAATATGGAACTTTTGTGTTGAGTAATTTTTAAGTCACGCGCCCCATGATGTTACAATTATTTGAAATCCCGATCGAACATTAACATCAAATCCATATTGAAATTGCGATCATCGACCTATTTATTAGTTTCTCACGGCAGCCGCGACCCCAGACCCCAACAAGCTTTGGAAAACCTAGGTCAACTGCTGTCTCAAAATTTGGCTGACTCGTTCCCCGCAGTAGCAACCGCCACCTTAGAACTCGGGCCCGCACCGCTGCACGAACAAATTTGCAGTTTTGGCGAACGTACCCTGTCGCTGGGAGTGACAGAATTGCAAATCCTACCTGTATTTTTATTGCCGGGAGTTCACGTCGCCGAAGACATACCGGCAGAGGTGGAAATTGCCCAACAAACTTTTGGTGACAAGCTAAAAATTGAATTGCGCCCGCATTTAGGTTCCCAGAAAGCAGGCTTAACACAATTGGTAAAAAGTCAGATGCAAGAGGTGACTTTTCTCCCCAATCTGCTATTGCCAAAATGGATTTTATTATCTCACGGCAGCCGTCGCCCCGGAGGTAACTCGATTGTTGAGGAAATCGCCAGCAAACTAGGCGCACAGACAGCTTATTGGTCAGTAAAGCCGAGTTTGGAAGAGCAAATTGAGAGTTTGGTTCGTGGTGGACAGCAGCAAATAGGGATTGTGCCATACTTCTTATTTAATGGAGGAATTACAGATGCGATCGCCAAAAATGTCGCACAGCTAAAGCAGCAATTTCCTGCGGCGGAACTTCATCTCGCAAATCCTCTAGGCCCAAGTGTAGAATTAGCAGACTTAATTAGGGATTTAATTCAAAAATGAACCGCCGAGGCACAGAAGAGGTAAAGGAAGAAAGAAAAATGTCTTTAGGAAAAGTGTATTTAGTAGGTGCGGGACCCGGAGATCCGGGTTTGATGACCTTGAAGGGAAAAGCTTTGTTAGAGTGCGCGGATGTGGTGATTTACGACGCTTTAGTCAGTCCTCAAATTTTGGCAGCAATCAACCCCCAAGCAGAACGAATTGATGCCGGAAAACGCAAAGGCCGTCACTCGTTAATGCAAGATGAAACAACTCAGTTAATGATAGAAAAAGCTGGAGATAATGCGATCGTAGTTCGTCTCAAAGGCGGCGATCCGTTTATCTTCGGTCGCGGCGGCGAAGAAATGGAAGAGTTGGTAAAAGCTGGAGTGTCAGTAGAAGTAGTCCCCGGCGTAACTTCTGGGATTGCGGCCCCTGCTTATGCGGGAATTCCTTTAACACACCGATCGTACAGTTCCTCTGTCACCTTTGTCACCGGTCACGAATCAGCGGGAAAATATCGACCGGAGGTAAATTGGCAGGCGATCGCCCGGGGTTCCGAAACCATTGTAGTATACATGGGAATCCACAATTTGCCTTACATTATCGGTCAGTTGACCGCAGCCCAATTGAGTGCAGAAACGCCCATAGCGTTAGTGCGCTGGGGAACGCGGCCGGAACAAGAAGAATTGATCGGAACTTTGGGTACAATTGTAGAGCAAGTTGAGGCAGCCGGATTTGCAGCACCTGCGATCGCGGTAATCGGAAACGTCGTCAATATGCACTCAATATTGTCTGGCTGTCGGCCAGTTTCTCAGACTGTAGAATAAGCGGGAGGATGGGGTCAGAAGCGCTCTAATTTCCATGCTTTGATTTCACTGCGTCTGATTTGGATCGCCAGCGGGGACGATCGCACGCTTGATGTCATTCCGATGTCATTCCTGGAGGCATCAATGACATATTTACAGCAGATTCCCTGTTTATGAAGTATACCCGCTTATCGATCAATCCCCCTAGGGACACGGCGAAAGCCTTTGTCCCTACTAAGCTGTACGGCATTTAAATTGTATATTTCAATGCCGTATCAAAATTCGTCCAATCCCCGCATCCACTCAACGCGCCACTTGCCGCATATACTCCCCCCACAACTGAGCGGCATTTGCACTACCTCCCCCAGTCGGAGAATTATCATCATTTCCCAACCAAACTCCTGTCACCAGTTGCTGACTCGGAATATAACCGACAAACCACAAATCTCTATTATCATTAGTCGTGCCTGTTTTTCCAGCTTCTCCTAAGCCCAAAGCAGCACTGCTACCC
>JACJNV010000122.1 GCA_014695175.1 Microcoleus sp. FACHB-DQ6
CTTCCCTTCCCAGTAAATTGCCCTAGCTTCTGCAAACAATTCCAGCGTAGCTAACTTGCCCTCTTTAATTTCTGGCGGATCGCAATCAAACACTTCATAAACCGTCACCGCTTCAGATTTTCCCTTGACTTTTACCGTATCGAGGGTGCGGATTGCGTAATCGGATGGATTTTCTAAACGCGAGTAAGTTTCCTGAGTGATTAACAGCGACACCCCATAATTTTTCGTCAAACTTTCCACGCGAGAAGCTAAATTCACCGCATCAGAAATTACCGTCCCGTCCATGCGATTTTGACCGCCCACCGTTCCCAGCATCAAAGTTCCAGTATTGATGCCAATCCCAATCTGAATCAGCCCATAGCCAGAATTAGCGCGGTGTTGATTGTATTCAACGAGGCTCTGCAGCATAGCAATTCCCGCTTTGACCGCATTATCCGCCTCGCCGCTAAACAGCGCCATTATCGCATCGCCAATGTATTTATCAATAAACCCCTTATTTTCATTAATAACGGGTTCCATGCGAGAAAGGTAGGAATTGATAAATCTGAAATTATCCTCCGGCGTCATGCTTTCCGAAAGTGTAGTAAAATCGCGAATGTCGGAAAACAACACCGACATTTCCAACTGCACCTGATCGCCCAATTCCACATCAATAATGCTTGATTTCTCTAAAAACTGGAGAAATTGATTGGGGACAAAGCGCTCGTAAGCTTTGTTGAGTTGGAACAATTCCTGGGTAAATCTGATTCGCTCTGTTTCGGCTTTTTTGCGCTCCGTGATATCTTGAAAGGCTACCATTGCATAAGAAATATTGTCCTTTTCATCATAGATTGGCGTACCCCAAGCCTCGATCGGAATAATCTTGTTGCCTTGGTGGATTTCGATATCATCTACAGTGGCACTTTCGCCACTCAACGCCCGCGTAGTGGGCAATTGTGCAGAGGGATATTCCTGCTCTGTTCCAGCTTGATAGAGTTGATAAACCTCGGGTAGTTGCTCGCTGGAGGCTTCAGGAATAACTCCTTTACCCAATAATTGAATAGCAGCGCGATTAATATAGTAAGGTTTGCCAGAAGCATCCAGCACTGTCACACCTACTGGAATTGCTTCTAAAAATTGAGTCAGTCTGTTCTCACTTTCGCGTACTTCTGTATAGAGTTTAGAATTTTGAAGCGAGATCGCAGCCTGTCCAGATAACACTTTTAATAGTTCCACTCTTTCTGGTGTAAAAGCTCCGGCTGTGAGATTGTTTTCTAGGTAAACAATACTGACGATTTGAGATTGGTTAATCAGCGGCACGCATAAAATTGATTTGGGCTGATGCTTTTGGATGTAGGGGTCGTTGGTAAATTGTCCCGATCGAACAGCATCATCTAGTACCACGCTTTCTTGAGTGCGGGCCACATAATTAACAATTGGTTCCGAAAGTTCCTGACAATGTTCAACGGGGATTGACTGCAACACGGTGACTTGTTGGGAATTTATTGTGCCTGCAGCTTCAATTAACACCTTTCCCTGGGTTGATAAAATTAGATATCCTCTTTGCGCCCCTGCACTTTCCATCAAAATTTTCATCAAGCTAGACAGTAACTTATCCAGCATTATTTCGCCGGATATCGCCTGAGAAGCCTTCATTACTGTGGTGATATCTAGGTTATTAGCCGAACCCGTGGTAGTCCCTGATGCCGTAGTTTTTTTTCTTCCCGGTTGGATTGGCGCCAATAACTGCGGATATCGCGTTTCTAAATCCGTTACCTTAGCAGTTGCTCCCCATTGAACATAACAATAATATGCCTCAATCATGTAGGTTTGAGCAAGTTTTTCTTTGCTCCATTCCCAGTAGAATTTTGCGGCTAGTTCGTTAGCTAGTGCTTCTTCGTTGAGGAATTTATTTGGGAGCATCCCGATTTTGCAAAAACATTAAACTGCAAATTCACCATTCAAGTAAGCACAACGCA
Organism: Microcoleus sp. FACHB-DQ6; assembly: GCA_014695175.1. Classification (GTDB taxonomy): domain Bacteria; phylum Cyanobacteriota; class Cyanobacteriia; order Cyanobacteriales; family Microcoleaceae; genus Microcoleus. The sequence goes on from JACJNV010000122.1 coordinate 1,959, forward strand.
GTTGTAACATTTGAGAAACACTTTCAGATTTCCACTGCGCCCCGGAAAT
>JACJNV010000123.1 GCA_014695175.1 Microcoleus sp. FACHB-DQ6
CGGTTCTTGGGTTGGAGATTCGTCTGAATTCATGGGAAATTTTGTTCGGCGTGGGCACGGAAAAGTTAAAAATTAAAAATTAACAACTTTTTTAGTCTTGACGGGGACAGCGCTGTTCTAAGCAGGTCTGTAGCATTTTACGATCGAACAGAACCGGCAGAAAGTGAATGCTGTTAATTTCTTTGAAATAGAACAAAATCGGCACAGCGGGCCAAAATATCCGCCAATTTTGCCATTCTCGGTAAGGAAAGCGGCGGATTAAGTTGGACGATCGATAAATGTCCAAATCGGTTGGGGTAAATTGCAGCCGGATGGTGGCGGCTTGGTACATCAGAAACAAGCCGAACAGCGAAAGTGGCAAACTTGCCCACTTCTGCACGAACAGCAGCGGTAGGGCCGCCAGTACCAGGACTAGGGGAATCGCATAACTCGGAGCGAGCTCGATCGTACTTGTCGGCGCAGTCGAAGAGGCAGTTGTACTCACGGGTTTAAATCAAGGGTAGTAAACGAATGTTGCCAATTATTCATATTTTATCCGTTTCCTAGCTTACAAGCCTTTGAGTACGCTAGAGCCCGTCCCCTGAAACATCAGCCAAGTCAGGAAAAAGTTCACAATAAAAATAGCCAGTAAAGCCGTCACCACCGCCGTAGTAGTCGATTGACCGACGCCTTTTGCCCCGCCGGTGGTGGTCAAACCCCAGCTAGTGCCGATTACAGCAATCAAGCCACCGAATACAAAAGCCTTAATTGCCGCGCTGCAAATATCCCACAGACTCAGGAAATTGCGGACTGATTCTAAAAACACGCTTTGAGAGATGCCGTACATTGTCGTAGCAATCAGCAGTCCGCCGAGGACGCCGGTGACGAGACACATGATGGTTAAAATTGGCAGCATCAAGCAGCAAGCAAGGACGCGGGGAATGACTAAATAGTCGATCGGGTCTGTTCTGAGCATCAGCAGGGCATCTATCTGTTCTGTTACCTGCATCGTGCCGATTTCCGCTGCAAAAGCCGAACCTACCCGTCCCGTCACGATTACGGCTGTTAAGACGGGGCCGAGCTCGCGAGTCAAAGACAAAGCCAAAACGCCACCGACGACATTGCCGGCACCGAGGTTAATAAATTCCCTCGCTACCTGAATAGTAAATACCATGCCGACAAAACCCGCAGTCAGCAAAGCAATCAGCAGAGATTCCGGGCCGACTGCTGCCATTTGGTCGATGGTGTTGCGGCGGTGAATTTTGCCCTTCAGCAAGTGCAGCATGACTTGGCCGCCCAATAAAGCTGCTGCCAGCAACCGCTGACTCCACAAACTGAGGCTCGAAGATGTAGTGGTGCTCAAGGGGATTTCGAGTATAGAACAACTGCCAAAAATGAAATCTATCTACAAATCTTAAACAAGTTTTTTCTATAACATTTAAGATTTCTGACAGAACCGCCCACTGAGGGCGATCGCTGCCTATCGTAGAAAAGGACAAGTTTTGTTTGCTTGCACCTTTCGGCAGTTTAGCTGAATTTACTGACTCTTATGAGCATTTTTCCCAATTTTCTTCGCTCTATACTGCTGACCAGCCTGTTGAGCTTTGTCGCCCCCGTATTGTTAATCGGCGCGGGATTGGCTAGCTTTTTGCTGATCGGCTTCGTGCCTGCTCTCCAAGGAGTTGGTCGTTCTGGAGAAGACATGATTTTGCAATTCTTAGCTACTTTCGGCAGCGGCTGTCCCCTCCAGGGCTTTTTCGTCATTGGTCTAACTTTTGGTTTGGTGGGTGCTTTGTTTGATACCTACGCTTCTTATCAGCATTCGCGGTGGAGTTAATTTTGTTTCGTTATATGTGGAATGTGAGATTTTAGGTTGGGAATTCTAAATTAAATCTAAAATCTCAAATTGTTGGGTTCCGATGCGATCGAATAGCGCCACCTGCAATGACTTCGCCCACAAACCGATATTTGCTAGCAGACAGGAGTGGTGGAGAGCAGAAAATTTTAGACCAAAGTTAAAATTTCCCGATTCATGTGTGGAGTCAATCTCAAATTTCAACTCTCCAACCTCAAATCGGCTGACTTCGCCCAAAAACGGATACTTGAAATTTTAGACTCTTGGTCAAACTTCCCGATTTATCTGTGGAGTCAATCTCAAATCTCCACTCTCAAACCGACTCACTCAACATTATTGCTTCCAAATGTTCGGTAATGCGATCGGCCTTTTTGCGGAAAACCGAATCCCCCTATTTCTGGAGCTGGAATATATTAAATACAGGTTGAGTCAAGTGTTTCTCAACCATAAAAACTTCAGAGAGTCGAGGTATTAGTTATGGCACTTATTCGTTGGGAACCTTTGCGGGAAATGGACTCCTTGCAACGAGAAATGAATCGGTTGTTTGATAGCTTGACTCCGGCAACCGATCGCGCATCTAACGGTGTTTCTTTTCTACCCCCCGCCGAACTCGATGAAACTCCCGAAGCCATCCACCTTAAATTAGAAGTTCCGGGCATGGAAGCTAAGGATTTGGACGTACAAGTAACCGCAGAAGCTGTGGCTATAAGTGGCGAACGCCGTCAGGAAACTAAGAGTGAAGATAAAGGTATGACTCGCTCTGAGTTCCGTTACGGTTCGTTCCGCCGGGTGATTCCCCTACCCGCACGGGTTCAAAATGACAGCGTAGAAGCTGAGTACAAGAATGGAGTTTTGCACCTGAATTTGCCCAAAGCGGAAGCAGAAAAGAACCGCGTGGTGAAAGTGCAAATCGGCGGCTAATAATTTTTTCCGACTTTAGTTAGTTTGAGTTAATTAGTAGGGGGGCGCAAGGCACCCCCTATTTGTTTTGGGAATAGATTATTGGTCATTGGGAATTGAAAATTGTGCCGAAAAGCATTGGGCATTGCGAGTTTGAGGAATGATTCTTCCTTTTTCCTTCTTCCTTCTTCCATCCATCCATCCGTTACATCCGATACATCCTCATAAAGCGAATCCGTTGCCGAACTTCCTTCTTCCGATTCTGCAACTGTGCTAAACTCGAAGATGCGATGGTTGGTGAGGAGACTTGCGTGCCGAGTCAGGGAGTCGGAGGAAATGGAATTGCATCTGAGTTTGGAGACTTAACCGGGATGACTCGCCAAGAAGTCGATGATTTTTTGCGCGGATTGGGTGCAGAAATCAGAACTACTAGAGAGGGTTATGTTGCATATAAATTTTTTGATAAGTCAACAGTAATGATACGTCCTAACGGTGAAGTGATTAGAACGGCTGCACCGAAATATGGAGCAGATGGAAGAAATATCAACAAAGGTTTGCGTCTCGATAGAGATGGTAAATTATTGCGAACGAGAGACGAATTTGGTAATTTAATTCCAGGTACTCACAATACGGGAGAAAAATTAAATGAGTGATTGGAAGGATGACTATAACTTGCTTGGATTGGGTGGTTTTACATCTTTAATCACAAAAGTCAACGTATCTTTATGGGGAAACGAAGTATTAATTGAATGCGTCTACAATCCAGAAGAAAGATTGCCTTATATCCTGGCATTCAAAGACTGTCGCGATATCAGTTGGACTGTACACGATGAAGAGGCAGTTAGCGAACTGGAAGCTGACTTCTTCGGAATTTCTTTGGGCGATGCCGAACACCGCAAGCCTGCGGTGATTACTACAGACATTTTTGAAATTTCAATTTTGTACGGCAGTTTTAGCATTCACAAGGGAGAAAACCTAAATGCTGAAGTAGCAGATTCAGAAACAGAGGATTGGGGTATCACAACCGCCAGCAGCAGTATTGTAGAAATTGTAAACCCCCGCGCGGTTAAATTGCCAAGCCGTTAGTAATATTATGTGGTGTAAAATAACTATTACAGTCATGGACGCACTCCGACTCCTCGAAACTGGGTTTTTTACCTAATCTGCGGGTTTTAACGAAGTATTTTCGTAAAAAACCCGGTTTCTGGGCCCCCATGCGTAAGTCCTATATTATTAGGTTTGTAGTGAGGACTGAAGTCCTCAGCAAAAATCTGAGTATTGAAGTCCTCACTACAAAATAATTACCCATTTTTCAAAAAAGACAGTAGGTATTGTTGCCAGCCTCAGTTTACGATACTTAAGAGAACATTTTTTGCAAATGAGGTAAAACACAATGCCTGATATTGTTGATATTGCCGTAGGTGCGGGTTCGTTTCAAACCCTGGTAACGGCGGTGCAAGTAGCTAATTTAGTAGATGCGCTCAAGAGTCCGGGCCCTTTCACTGTCTTTGCACCCACTGACGATGCTTTTGCGAAATTGCCGCCGGGAACTATCACCACCCTAGTGCAGAACGTTCCCCAACTGACCAGGATTTTGATGTTTCACGTCGTATCGGGGAAGTTTATGAAGGCTGATTTGGCAAAACTCGGTTTTGTTACTTCCTTAGAAGGTTCGCCGATTAAAATTGATTGTTCTGACGGTTTTGAGGTGAAAAATGCTACAGTTGTCGCTGCGGATATCGAAGCAGACAATGGCGTCATCCACGTCATCGATAACGTGATTTTAATGGGATAATTTCGCCGTCTAATCTCGCTGCGGGAGCCAAGCAGGTGCTTTGCGGTGCCGCTTTGCTCCCGATCGCACGCTTTTTTTTTATCGGTTGAAGGTAATTTCAATATAAAAAAGTTGTTTTTTCGGCGGATGTATTTTAAGATGATTGTTTGAAAAAGTTTAAAAATCAATAATTATAATATAAGCAAACCAGTTTGGTGAGCACTATGCAAATCCTAGCCGCCAGCCTCAAAGCAAAAGTCCGCCAGCGTACCTTGGAACTGCAAGTTCTCAACGAACTTACTGCAAAAGTTCAAGCGGCTCTCAGTGTTGAGGAAATTTGGTCTGCGTGTCTGGCACATCTCGATCGCCTAATTCCTGGCGCGACGATCGCAATTTTGACGCTACCGGACGATCAAATATATCTGGAACACTTACAGCCGTTAAGTGCTAGCACCAAAGCCGAAATGGAAGGGCGCTTGCAAGCTGCTCGCGCTGAATGGCTTGCTGGCAATCGGGACTGGGCGCACAACATCACTCCGCCACCAATTGCTCAGTTTCAGTCGGTCTTGATGGCACCAGCCAACCTGGATGACAGTGAAGAATTGTTGGGAGTATTTTTCATTGGTGCAGAGCAGGCAACTGCTTTTAATTTGGAACACCTTTGTTTGCTCCACACTGTCGCTCAAATTGGTGCCAAACAGTTAATAACTTTAGCACGTCAAACGACCAGCGTCAAGGATAAAATTCCAAATAATTTTGCTCTGGATTCGGAAAGCCAAGAAATATTGTTGCGGGCTGTAATGGAGGAGGCTCCAGACAGAGTTTTTGCGAAAGATAGAAACTTTAGATACATTTTTGTAAATCAAAGTTTTGCTGAATATGTGGGGAAAAATGTTGAGGAAATTATCGGCAAAGATGATATTGAATTAGGGTTTTCAGCCGAATTAGTATTTGGCGATCGCAACGGCCAAATTAGGGGCATCCGCGAGGAAGATCGAGCTGTGCTGGCTGGGGAGAGGGTTCGCAATCCCTACCAGACGATCCTCTTTGAAGGTGGCAAACAGCACATCTTTGACACGCAAAAAATGCCACTGTGCGATGCAGAGGGTAATATATTTGGGGTTTTGGGTTTTTCTAGAGAGATTGGTCAATTGCAGGCCACAGATGAAGCCAGGAATCAAAGCCAAGCCAAACTGCAAAAAATTACTGCTAGCGTACCGGGTACGGTATATCAAATTGACTTACATCCAGACGGCTCAATGGCCTTCTCGTTTGTGAGCGCCGGCTGCCGAGAATTGTATGAAATCGCACCAGAGGAGGCTCAGCAGGATATTAATGTAATTGTTAACATGATTCATCCCGAAGATCGAGATGATTTCCTTAACTCGCTGACGCTTTCTGCTGAAAATTTGCAGCCTTGGCGCTGGGAAGGAAAAATTGTCACTCCGTCAGGAAAACTTAAATGGGTTCAAGGAGCTTCTCAGCCAGAATTACAAGCATCGGGAGAGATAGTTTACTACGGCTTGTTCACGGATATTAGCGCCCGGAAACAAGCTGAACGGAAGCTGCAACTTTATCAACAAATCTTTTTGAAATCCAACGATGCGATCGCGATCTTAGACCCCGAAGGCTATTACTTAGAAACAAATCAAGCTCACACGGCTTTGCTGGGTTACAGTGCGTCAAAATTGTGGGGAAAAACCCCGGCAAATCAGATGGGACAACAGGCATTTGCGTCGGTACTGCAAAGCTTGGCGGAAACAGGGAGTTACCGAGGCGAAATCACCTTTATTAAGGCTTTGCAAGAGGGAACAGTTGAGGTGGAGCTTTCGGCTTTTGCGGTTCTCAATGATGCTGGGGATGTAGTTTGTTACGTAAGTGTCAAAAGAGACATAACCGAACGCAAGCGAGCTGAGGAAAAACTAAAGCTTTACCGAGAAATATTTTTAAACTCCAACGATGCGATCGTGATTATCGATGCTGACGGGTTTTTCCTCGAACAAAATCGTGCTCACCAAACGCTTCTAGAATACACAGACGCGGAATTAGAAGCAGAAGCGTCGCCACTGGTTGCGGGCGAGCGCTTTTCGGCAATTGCCCAAAGTTTAGCGGAAACTGGAAGTTTTCGGGGCGAAATTACTAACTGCACTAAAAAAGGCCAGACGCTGGCGATCGACGTTGCGGCATACTCTGTGATTAACAACGCCGACGATGTAATTTGTCATGTCTGCGTCAAGCGCGACATTACCGAACGCAAAAAAGGAGAAGAAGAACGGCAAAAATTTGTGTCGCTGATTGAAAACAGCAGCGATTTTATCGGTATGGCTAGCCTGAAAGGCCAAACGCTGTTTATCAACGAAGCCGGACGAAAACTGGTAGGTATAGAGAATCTTTCGGCAGTGCTTGATACGGAGATCTGGGATTATATTGGGCCCTATTTTCAAGAGAAATTCAGTCAAGAGATTTTGCCAACAATTATCACTCACGGCCAGTGGCAAGGAGAAGGTCAAATGCAGCACTTGGGCAGCGGACAACCCATTGATGTTGTGATGAATGCTTTTCTGGTCAAGCACCCTCAAAGCACCGAACCGCTGTGCTTGGCTGCGGTAATTCGCGATGTCACAGAACGCAACCAAGCTGAGAGAATGCTGCAGGAACAAGCAGAACAAGAACGGCTTGTTTCGGCGATCGCCCAGCGAGTCCGGCAGTCTCTCAACCTCACTCAAACTCTGAGCACTGCTGTACAAGAAGTGCGGCAGTTGCTGGCAACTGACCGCACGGTAATTTATCGTTTTGAGTCCGACGAAACAGCGGTTGTTGTTGTGGAATCTGTAGGGGATGATTGGATGCCACTGCTGGGCAGAGAAGTTCCAATGACATCCTTTGGGGAAAGTTATGTATCTCTATATAGTGCTGGACAAATTCAAGCAATGGCAGATATTTATACTGCCAGTTTGAGTGAAAAACACCGAGATTTACTTGCTAGTTTGCAGGTCAGGGCTAATTTAGTTGTACCAATTTTTATAGGCGATGAAAGTCAGGAGTTGGCAACAGAATATTTGCCGAAAATTCCCAGAATTGGCTCCCATGGAAGGAGTTTGGAAACCAGTCAAAATCGGTTGTGGGGATTGCTGATTGCCCATCAGTGCAGAGGTCCGCGCGTTTGGACTGATTCTGAGGTGGATTTACTAGGAAGGTTGAGCGTACAGTTGGCGATCGCCATTCAGCAATCTACTCTTTTTGAACAAGCGCAGCAGGCCCGAGAAGCAGCCCTAGAAGCGTCTCGAATGAAGTCGTTATTTTTAGCAAATATGAGTCACGAAATCCGTACTCCCATGAATGGAGTGATGGGGATGACTGATTTGCTGCTGAAAACGAATCTTACTCCCGAACAGATTGACTTTGTGCAGACGCTGAAACTCAGCGGTCAAAATTTACTCTCCATCATTAACGATATTCTAGATCTCTCCAAACTGGAAGCAGGAGAAATGCGCTTAGAAATACTAGAATTTAACCTCAGTATCTGTATGAATGAAGTGCTGGATTTGTTGGCAACTCCCGCACAAGAAAAAGGTATAGAAGTTGTGGCAATGATTGACAGCGACGTGCCGCTGCAAATTAAAGGTGATGCAGCGCGGTTGCGGCAAATACTCACTAATTTGATCAACAATGCTATTAAGTTTACCGAAGCAGGAGAAGTGGTAATTGAGGTTGCTGATGCTAGTAATCCTGGGTTATTTGCAGCCAGCGAGAATCATAAAATTTTAGAGAATATCGAACCGTTAAAAATAGAAAACAAGGACTCGATGCTCCTGCTGTTTAAAGTCACAGATACAGGAATAGGGATTGCTCCCGAAGACAAAAAAAAGCTGTTTCAATCTTTTACTCAAGTTGATGCCTCTACAACAAGAAAATATGGTGGAACAGGTTTGGGGCTGGCTATTTCTAAGGAGTTGGTGGAGTTAATGGGTGGGCAAATCGGTGTGGAAAGTACCCCTGGCCAAGGCTCAACTTTTTGGTTTACTGTGCCGACAGTTAAGGAAAATTTAACTGGTGTCGGGACAGCGTGCGAAGTGAATTTGGAAACGGTGCTGGCGGGGCGAAAAATGTTAATTGCTAGCGACAAGCCGACAGTGCGAAAAGTGTTAGTGAGAATGGCAGTTGTGTGGGGAATGGAGGTTGAGGAGGTTGAGAACGGTTGGATGACGATCGCATCTCTGTACAAAGCTGTCAGCCTTAATTCCCCTTACGATATCGTTTTGGTTGATATTCAGTTGCCGGAAATGGTGGCGGGAAGTCTCGAACGCTTGAGGATTTCTGAGCCGGCAATGCAGCAGACAAAGTGGGTGGTGCTGACTTCAATGACTCAGCTTGGAGAGGCGAAACGCTTGGTAGATAGCGGTTTTAGCGGGTATTTAACTAAACCTGTTAAAGCTCACCGACTATTTGATTGCTTGGCGAATGCGATCGCCCCGAGTGCGCTGATTCATGAGCCGCTGGCAAATTCAACGTCCAATCGAGCCTCAGCTATTGACAACCGGGAGTTAGGAAGTTTAAAGATTTTGTTAGTTGAAGATACTCCAATCAATCAAAAAGTTGGTCTCAATCAACTCAGAGTTTTGGGATGCACCGCAGATGTCGCGAATAACGGTGCAGAGGCGCTATCTATGGTTGCTCTGAAAAAGTATGATATTGTGTTGATGGACTGTCAGATGCCGGTTTTGGACGGTTACGAAGCAACGCTGGAATTGCGCCGCCGGGAAGCGGCAGATGCTGCTGCTGGCAAGATGCAGCCACATCAAAAGACGGTGGTGATTGCGATGACGGCGAATGCTTTGAAGGGCGATCGGGAAAAGTGTCTGGCGGCGGGCATGGACGATTATATTAGCAAACCTATTGCGATTGAAAAGTTAAAATCGGTACTAGAAAATTGGTCCGCCAAGCTAAAAATTGAAACTCCCAAGTTTAATGGCGAGGAACTTCAAAATTCTGAACCCGATATCGAATCGGTAGTCGATATGGCACGTCTGCACGAAATTTCTGGCGCTGATTTAGAGTTTGAGCGGGAAATACTGCAAGCTTTTGTGGTCGATACTGGTAGTTATTTAGAAGCTGCTAAGGAGGCGATCGCCTCGGGAGATATGGAGACACTCGCCCGCCAGGCTCATCAAATTAAAGGTGTCAGCGCTACGGCGGCGGTGCGGTTAATGCCCGATATGGCAGATCGGCTTCAAAGTCTTGCCGAATCAAAGGATTTGGAGGGGGCTACAAAAATCATCGCTGAATTAGAAATAATTCTGGCGCGGGTTCAAAAGTTGGTGGTGGCTGAGTAAGCTGGAGGCATCCTAAATGCAGCCAAATTAAATAATAGAGTTTTAGGCGTTGCTGAGTTAGAGTATGAATAGGAGGAATAATTTATGCAATGCCCAGAATGTAAATCAACCCATATCCGTAAAAACGGCAAGAAGAAAGGAAAACAGAATCACATT
>JACJNV010000124.1 GCA_014695175.1 Microcoleus sp. FACHB-DQ6
CGTCGATTTACCCCAACTTTCACCCAATCCGGCCGCCTGCGGTGACACCGATCGGGCAAACCAATTACTAACTCCAAACGCTGGGAATTGGGCATTTGGAAATGGGAACTGGCAACTGGTAATTGGTAATTAGGCTTAACTGTAGCGCCAACAAGTTGAGTTTCTATCAATAAATTTGCTGCTTTCTGATTTTGAGGACTCGCCGGCAAATCTAACTTTAAATACTGCAAATCGCTCGCTCGCACACCGCGCACGAATTGAGGTAAAAGTTGTTCCGCTGTGCTACCTGGAGTTACGTGCAAACAAGGCGTATTTCCTTGACGCAACTGCCAATTAACGTGCGGGTGACAAATAGCAATTTGCTGAAGCGTTAATTGGATCGATCGCATTTGCTGTGCCGGCGACAAAAAACTGCGGCGCACAGGCCAATTGCCAAACAAATTATCAACAGTCACCACCGTACCCGGAGCGATCGCCGCTGTTTCCACCTCCACAGCAACACCCGCGTTATTGTAAACCACCCGCCAGCCCGATCGAGCATTTTCACCTCCCCCCTTGTTAAAGGAAGATTTGGCGGGGGTTTGCGCCGACTCTCGATTTTCCGAAAAATCCCCCAATCCCAAATCATTCGATCGGCTCAAAACCTCCAAACAGCCCAACTGAGCTAAACTGTGCAAAGCTTCCCCACGAAATCCCAAAGTATCAATTTTGTAAAGGTCTGCTTCAGTGGTAATTTTGCTCGTACTGTGAGCCGAAGCCGCCTGCCGCAAATTTTCCAGATCCATTCCCGTACCATTATCTGCAACTTGCACCCGCCACTGTTCCGGCCACACAGAAACAACGATGCGAGTTGCGCCAGCATCCAGAGAATTTTCAACTAATTCTCGTACCGCTGCGGCGATCGAGTCAATCACTTCGCCAGCGGCAATTAAATTGATAACTTCTGTGGGCAAGGTTTGAATAGTAACTGGCATCAGATTTTTAGCGCTTCGTTAATTCAATTCTACTTGATTCTGCAAATCGCTACACAGTATTAGGACTTACGCTCTTCAACCCGGTTTATTATGGAAAAATATTGTTTTATCACAAGATATCTACTCATCAACCAAGTCTCTGAGGCTTAGTGAGAAAGTCCTAAATATATCTTCCTACCTACTTAAATTTGATCGGCTAAAGCCATTATTCTTGGCAAGCGGATGTAAAAAGTTGTGCCTTTTCCGTCCTCTGACTCATAAGTAATTGTCCCTTTGTGAGCCTCAACGATCGACTTAACAATCGCCGTTCCCAAGCCAGTACCAGTCCGCTTGCCATAAGTTACAAATGGTTCAAATAACTTTTCCTTAATTGTCGGTGGAATGCCGGGGCCGTTATCGTAAATGCTAATTTCTGCCCACTCCTCACTTTGTGTCACCGCCATCTCCACCCGACCTCCTTTGCCACCAAAAGCCTCAACAGCATTCCCAACTAAATTTTGTAAAACACGCAAAATCTTATTTTCATCCGCTTCCACTATGACTTCTGTCACCCGTACTGCTAAATCTACTTTTGCTGCTTCACAATAAACTCGGTTCAACTTTTCAAACTGCTGCAAGGTCTGAATTAGATTAATTGGTTTTTTATGTAATACAGAATTACCGCGCGAAAATTCTAATACTTCTTCAGCCATCCCCAACATTCGATGAACCTGCAATTGAATAAGTTCGCACCACTCCTGAGTTTCCTCATCTTCGTGCATTTCTTTGAGCATTTGTGTGGAGAGTTTAATTCCGGTAAAAGGACTTTTAAAATCGTGAATAATTGTACTCACCATTTCTCCTACCAATACCATTTTTTGTTTGTGTACCAACTGGCTAACATAGTGATCCGTGGTTTCTCGCAAATTTTTAGTAATGAAACTAAACATTTGCAGTACCGAACTGCCTTTAGCAAACTGGAGAGTTGCTATTAGTTCTTCACGGGCTATTTTTGCCAAAGTCGAGCCTGCAACTGCCACAGCTCTAGCACTGCGAGGTTCTCCGTCTAAAACTCCCAGTTCGCCAAAATAATCGTCTGGTTTAGCGACAGCAACAGTTTGATATTTAGTGCTTTCAATCCGCTTGCTAAACTCGACTTTACCTTCTAAAACTAGATATAAAAAATCCGCTGTTTCTCCTTCTTCAAAAACCAGCGTTTCCTGAGCAAAACTCTCCAAAATAGCTATTTGGCAAAGGTGAGCAGCTTGCTCGGGTTCAAAATAAGACATAAATCGATGAGAGGCCAGATCCATGTGAAAATACCTGATGCTTAATTTAAACAGTTTCTTTTTTCTATTTTCGCCGATCGCCATTGGTGCGTTAATAAAATACAATACTGCTTTAATCTGCCTCTCTTTTCGAGCCTCCTAGGCTTTGACACAAGAATCAGCGTCGGCATGCAGAGCCAGACTAGCATAGCAGCACCAGCAATCTCACCAAAATTTTCAGTTAATTGACTAAAATACATAAGTATTGTACTATTTTTGAGATTTAAATTGGATGTGCGGGGGGTTCTCCGGCCACCTCAGAAGATTTTAACTGTAGAGAGATCGTGTAATTTAAATGTCGATCGACCGAGTTTACAAAAATTAACGCTCGCCCGATAAAACGATCGCAGCATTCTGCCCGCCAAAGCCAAAACTTAAACAAACCGCATTTCTGACAATAGCCGATCGCGCACAGCGAACAAAATCTAATTCAAACCCCGGTTTTTTCATTCCAACGCAAGCCGGCAACTTCTGATATTTAATGCTCATCAAACAAAAAGCCGCGCCCAAAGCTCCCGAAGCTCCCAAAGTATGACCCGTAGCCCCCTTAGTCGAACTAACAGCAACTCCTGGGTGAAATAACTTCTCAATTAACAGTGCTTCGTGTCGGTCATTTAACTCAGTTGCAGTACCGTGAGCGTGAATAAAATCTATATCAATCGCCGCTAAATTGCTGCGTTTCAAACATTGATTTACCGCCGCGATCGCACTTTCCCCCCCCAGCTTCGGGGCATTAGCATGGCAAGCATCATTTGTCAAGCCAAAACCGGAAATTTGACCGTAAATTTTAGCACCACGACGCCTTGCCAACTCAGCAGATTCTAATACAAATAAAGCCCCGCCTTCACCGAGAACAAAGCCTTCCCTATTTTCATCAAAGGGATAGCAGCCATTGTTTGCCAAAGCACCCATCCGGCTAAATCCAGCCAGAGTCAGCGGTGTTATAGGGGCTTCGACAGCACCTGCGATCGCCCGCTGACACTCACCGGTGCGGATTAAATCAACAGCCCGGGCGATCGACCAAATACCCGTCGCACAAGCAGCCATCGGCGCCAGTACCGGGCCCGTCGAACCAATTGCCCTCGCCGCTGCGATCGCCCCCATGTGAGGCAAAAAATTCACAAATTGAGAATTGGGCATTGGGAATTGGGAATTGGGCATTGGGCATTGGGCATTGGGCATTGGGCATTGCGAATCGGTAATTGAGAATTCTCTATCCTCTTCCTTCTTCCCTCTTCCCTCTTCCCTCTTCCCTCTTCCTTCTTCCCTCTTCCTTCTTCCCTCTTCCTTCTTCCCTCTTCCTTCGCTTGCCAACAGTTCCAAATTTGCCTGGAAGCCTCGGCTAGAACCGATCACAATTCCGCAATCGGGCAAAGGCAAAGTCAAATTAGCATCTTGCACAACATCTATTAAAATCTGCCGAATTAAAGTTATTAAATCGACAGGTTTTGTGCCAATTAAAGCCAAAGGTCGCCGTTCAAGTTCTATAAAAGGTTGATGTTGCCGAATTCCTGATTCCCCAGACAACAATCTTTTCCAGCTACAATCCAAAGTGCCTAAAGCAGAAACCAGGCCAATTCCCGTAACAACAACATCCACATCTACCCTCAGATTCCCAAATTTTTAGTCATCAGTCATTAGTTATTAGTTATTAGTCATTAGTTATTAGTTATTTATGATTGGAACTAATTATTAACTACTAACCAACGACCAACGACTGATCTCGTTTCCGGTTGCATCGGAATAATAAAATCGAGTCAACAGTCAACACTCCACAATCAGTCAGTTTTTCTACTCAACAGTCAACAGTCAACAGTCAACAGTCAACAGTCAACAGTCAACACTCAACAATCATTTCGATCGTGCAACCGGAATTGATATGACGAGTGACGAGTGACTACTGACTACTGAACAGGCTTAAAATTTTCCAAACCCTGAGTAACAGTAGCCTTCTCAATGCGATCGCCCGCTTCAATCTTATCAATCACATCCATGCCTTGTTTCACGTACCCAAAAACCGCATAGCTGCCGTCCAAAAACGGTACATCGGTCAAAGTAAAGTAAAACTGAGAAGAAGCCGAATCAGGACTCTGCGATCGAGCCATAGCAACAGCCCCGCGACTGTGCACCAACACGGGTTTCTCCTTAACCCCAGCTTCTTCTAGCGTTTGGCTGTAAGTCGGATTTGCAGCACCTTTAGCTTTAATTTCCAGAGGAATCCTGCGTTCGGCAGTAGTTTTTGGGTCAATAAAACCGCCAGTTCCCAGTCGCGCTGTAGGGAATTTAGGGTCTTTACCCTGAGGGTCGCCGCCCTGAACTACAAAAGGCTGAGGTTCCCGCACGACTCGGTGAAATACCAGCCCGTCGTAGACTCCTTTCTGAACCAAATCGACAAAATTGCCTGCAGTAATTGGCGCATTTGTGCCGTCGAGTTCGATCGTAATTGGAGCACCTTTAACCGTCATCACCACCGTTGCTTTTCCTTCCAATCGCGGCAAGTTGCTAAATTGTGAACTCGCCGCTACAGCAGCAGGAGAAGGAGACGGAGACAAA